>NZ_JBFTQI010000343.1:0-6066 GCF_056398925.1 Pedobacter sp. 01T416_2 | reverse complement strand
CAGTAAAGACAGTGAGCAGGATAAGCTTCTTCGTCCAAAACTGGCACAATGGGTGGAAAAAGCGAATGATGATTTTGTGATAAAAATCCAATATAAAAACTTATTATATGAAACAATTTTTTAATATCAGTTTGTTCTTTCTTTTGCTGAGTGGAACTTTATTTGCACAACAGCCCGCTAATTATGCGACACACATGGATTGGTGGAAAGAGGCTAAGTTCGGTATGTTTGTGCATTGGGGCTTATATTCTGTTACAGCCGGCGATTGGAAGGGCAGACCTGCAAAAGGATATGAACATTTTATGCTGCACGAACGTATTCCACTTAAGGAGTATGCTAAAATAGCTGATGATTTTAATCCCACTAAATTTAATGCAGAAACTTGGGTTAAGGCCGCTAAGGCAGCTGGAATGAAGTATGTAGTGTTTACCAGTAAACATCATGACGGGTATGCCATGTATAACTCTAAGGCAAGTGATTATAATATTGTTAAAACTACAAAATGGGGTCGCGACCCAATAATGGAACTTGCTGCAGCATGTAAAAAATACGGAATGAAACTAGGGCTGTACTATTCGCTCGGACGCGACTGGGAAGATCCTGATGTGCCCACTAATTGGCCAGTAAAAGCAGGAAGGAGCAATACATGGGACTACCCGAATGAAGATGCTAAGGATTTGGCCAGGTATTTAGAGCGTAAAGTAAAACCCCAAATTAAAGAACTGTTAACGAATTACGGACCAATTGGCATTATTTGGTTTGATACCCCTGAGCTAATTAGTAAGCCACAGAGTGTTGAATTGGAGGCATTCATTAGAAAATTACAGCCCAATTGCATTATCAATAGCCGTATAGGCAATGGACTTGGAGATTACCTTGTATCTGAACAGCAGATCTCAGCCACAAAAATAACCAAGCCTTGGGAAGCTTGTATTACGATGAGCGGACATTGGAGTTACAACAAATATGATAACGCATGGAAATCTCCTGAATTGATTGTTAGGCAGTTGGTAGAAATTACCTGCAAAGGCGGAAACTTCTTGCTCAACGTAAACCCAGATGGAAAAGGAGAATTACCCACTCAATGTTTGGGGAATCTCAATGCGATAGGGCAATGGATGAGAACAAATCAAGAGGCGATCTATGGTACACAGCCATATACTATTTCCAATGAAGTAGTTTCTAAAACCACAAATGAAAAGCTAAAGAAAACTTCAGATTTAGTAGATACAGATAACGACAATACCATTAAAACAATTAATCCAGATATCTATTTTGCAAAAAAAGGTCATAGCATTTATATCTATGCATGTAGTTGGACAGCTCCAGATCTAACCATTAAAAGCTTGAAAGCAGGAATGGAGTCCATTAAGTCTATACAACTTTTGGGCGCTAAAAAACCTATAGTTTGGAAACAGAAAACGGATCACCTATATATCGCTGTGCCTAAAAAACTGCCAGTAGGAATACCTGTATATGTATTTAAAGTTACAATCTAGTGAAAAGAACAACAATTCTAGTTGCAATAGGCTTTAGTCTTACAGGGCGCAAAGATATGAATAATGCTAAAAGCAGATTAGTCACCCTTTTTAAACCAAATTTTGCCCCCTCATCGCAGTAAAGAAATTGAATATTTGTAATAAAGAATTACCTAAAAAAAGAATAAAATCAACTATCTGTTATGAAAAAACTCATCTTTCTATTATTCACCATTTCGTTTTTCAGCTGTAAAAAGGAAAGACCAACGCCACCCCTTCCAGATCCTGTAACAACAGTTGGGTATAATTTTGATAACGATAGCAATTCCAGTCTGATGTTCAAGGATGGTGAATCTATGGAACTCCTTACTTCCGAGGCCAGGCGTTATGAAATTGGCAAGGTACTGCGGGTAAAAGCTATAAATGCGACCACTATTGAAGTGGCGAATTTTGCACCTGTTGATATCGCAGATGCCACTATACTTTTAACCATACAGGGACAGTCAAAACCGGTAAAGCTGTTCAAGATCGGGAAAATCAGGGCACATGCTGCTCAACAGATCAAATATCCATTCATCGAAGGGGGAACGAAGTTTCTTGATGTCGATGGGGCGGAAATAGATCTTGCGCAATATAAAACCACTGGTATCCCAACAGACAAAGTATCGTTTGATTTTACCGGTGATTCAGATCTGATCAAAAAGCTGAAGAGTCTGTCTAAACTGAAATGGAAAATTAAATACCAAGATTTTGATGGCAATGATGATCCTAACAATAACTGGAAGGAAAATATTGATGCCAAGGATGTGCGCCGGTTCTCTGGGCTTATCATCAACCTGGCCTATCTGTTTCAGGCAGAACAAACCCAGACAGCATTTTTGGCTGAACCGATTACTGGTAACAATAAGGTAGCATTAACTGCGGAGCAAAAGCAGGAAGCATTTAAAAAGATAATAGATATACCAGAATTCAACTGCGGCGTAGTGGTAAATGTTTCCGGCCTGGGCGGTGGGTCGACCTTTGGCGTGGCTAACCATGTGTTAAGAGACTACCTGACCCTCGACATCTGTTTTGTTGCTGTACATGAGATCGGCCATATGGTGGGCTACTCACATGATTCGAGTATGACCTATCCAACCGCTGATAACAGGGGCGCTGTTGTGGCTACAGGGAATATATATAAGGGAATGATCGCAAAGAAAGATTTACCGATCACAACGGGCAATTATTACCTAAAGACAGATTTATAATGCATCGTATTTATGGCTTATTTCATCTGCATTTGCGGAGGGGGTAACGTATTGACCATTATCTATAAGCTTCGGGATCGGGAAGGGAAGACTTTCCGTATTTTCTGGCCAAAATGCCATGAGCTCAACTTAAAATTAAACAAACCAAATAAAAATGAAACAAACCTCTTTTAACATTAAGCACTATAGTTTTGTACTGGTATGTACGTTAACAATGATGGTCGTACTTTCAGCTTTTCTATGGCTTTCGCCAAAAAGTGAGTTGATAAAAGATGATTTTACCGTTGCCGAAAAACAGTATAGAGAACTGCTGAAAACCTCAACAGACTTAACCCGTTTTCCACGTACCATAAATCAAGACCGTTCTTTAAAAAGTACCGATATTAAGGATTGGACACAAGGCTTTTTTGCTGGAAATCTGTGGTATATTTATGAATATACTAAAAATCCGGAATGGAAAGCTGCAGCAACCAAATGGACAGAGGCCTTGGAGCAAGCACAATTTTTAACTCAACACCACGATATAGGATTTGTAATGTACTGCTCTTATGGCAATGCAATGAAGTTTGAGAAAGATCCCAAAAAATTGGATCAATACCGGAAAATCCTGATCCAATCAGCAGAGTCGGCTTTAACCCGTTTCGATCCTAAAGTAGGGCTGATCAAATCATGGAATGAAAAAAAATCGTGGGACAAGAAAACCACCTGGAAATATCCGGTTATTATTGATAATATGATGAACCTGGAGCTGCTTTGTTATGTATCTAAAATTACGGGTAACCCTAAGTATAAAAATGCGGCCATCAGCCATGCTTTAAATACGATGAAGAACCATTTTAGACCCGATTTTAGCACCTATCACGTGGTTGATTATAGTGCAAATGGTAAAGTATTGCACAGGCAGACCAATCAGGGCTATGCAGATAATTCTACATGGTCTAGAGGGCAGGGCTGGGCCATTTACGGCTTTACGATGATGTACAGAGAAACCAAAGATAAACGCTTTCTGGAAGCTGCACAAAAGGCAGCTGATTTTTACCTGAACAATCCAAACCTGCCAAAAGATAAAATTCCTAACTGGGACTTTAACGAGGGGCAGAAAGGCTTTACTCCAGATTGGGACTATGAGTCAAGAAAACTTTCTTATATCCCTCGCGATGCTTCTGCGGGCGCTCTTGTAGCCTCTGCCTTAATAGAGCTGAGTACTTTTTCTAAGGATAGCAAAAAGTATTTCAAACCCGCTGAACAAATGTTACAATCATTGTCTGATAGTACATATCTGGCTAAGCCGGGCAGCAATTCTGGTTTTATATTAAAACACTGTGTAGGTAGCTATCCACATAATTCTGAGATCGATGTTCCGTTGATATATGCTGACTATTATTTTATGGAAGCCTTATTGAGGTACCAAAAAATAAAAGAATAAGCACTTTAAGGCTGTTGTCTGGTATAAGCCCCAGAAACAGCCTTTTAAGCTAATTATTGCTACCTATAATCCTTAAATTGAGTAGCGTTAGGCTGCTGGAAGGAGGTAGATACAGACCATATTTTATGCTGTTTTTTAGCGGTGATATGCTATATTTTGAAAATAGCCCCGATTGTAGGATGATTGAATGGATACGTAGAAAAATAAACTTGTCGTGATGTGACAGGCTTTTGGGATAGTTATGGAGCCGTTGGATGGCGTGCTCCTAGACTTTTTATAACAAAACGATGGTTATCTCGCTATTTCTCCATTTATTAAAACTATGCATATTAGAAAATGTTCAGGCGTATGCATAAATTCATAAGACTTTAGTCGATGGCATTAAAGAATAGTATTGATCTTCTTATAGATTAGCTGAATGCGGAAACTGTAAAACACAGATTATTTAGTTTAAAGAAAAAGATAATGATAATAAAGAAAATATACATATTGTTTCAATTGCTAGGGCTGCTATTGGTCTTTCCATACCTAAGTTTTGCTCAGCGCAAAAAGCCGAATGTTGTCATCATTCTGGTTGACCAGTGGCGTGGTCAGGCACTAGGATATTTAGGCAAGGAAAAAGTAAAAACACCCAATATTGATGCATTTGCCAGAGAGAGTTTAACGGTTGGTCAAATGGTGGCCAACAATCCAGTCTGTTCGCCATCTAGGGCGATGCTGTTTACCGGGACTTATTCTTTTAAAAATAAGGTATATGCCAATGTCAACTCCGGGTCGGCTCCATATGGGGTGGAACTTCCACGCGAAATCGTATGCTGGTCTGACGTGTTAAAAGCAGGTGGATACGCCAATGGTTACATCGGTAAATGGCATTTAGATTCTCCGCACAAACCCTATATTCCTACCGCCAACAACACTGAGAAATTAGCCTGGAACGAATGGACACCTCCAGAAAAGAGACATGGTTTCGATTACTGGTATGCTTATGGTACATACGATTACCACTTGCGACCGATGTACTGGGATACTAAAGATCCCCGCGACAGCTTTCATTATGTAAACCAATGGGGGCCAGAGCATGAGGCAGATAAAGCCATAGATTTTTTTGACAATAAACAAAAGATAAGAAAAGAAAAGGCTCCTTTTTCGTTGGTCGTTTCCATCAATCCGCCACATTCGCCATATGATATGGTGCCAGAAAAATACACGGCCCTTTATCAAAATATCTCACTTGATTCGCTGCTGCATGATCCCAATATCCCACCTGCAGGCAGCCCAATGGGAGAGGAATACCGTAAAAACATCAAAAACTATTATGCAAATATGACCGGTGTTGATGATCAGATCGGACGTATAATCCGTTCCCTAAAGGATAAAAAGCTGCTGGAAAATACCATTGTTGTCATTACTGCCGATCATGGTAACTGTTTGGGCAAACATGATGAAGTTTCAAAGAATAATATTTACGAAGAATCACTGCGTGTTCCTTTTATTATCTACTGGAAAGGGAAAATTATGCCAGGCATCGATAATAAGCTCCTGTTAAGTATGCCTGATGTTTATCCAACACTGCTTGACTTAACAGGTAACAAAAATTCAATTCCAAACACTGTTGACGGAAAAAGTTATGCTTCCTATTTGCTGAACAGGAAGGGCAGCATACCCACAGAACAATTTATTATGGGCGGTATTGCCTATAGTAAACCAAATAGTTCCGGCTTCAGGGGGCTACGCACTGACCGCTATAAACTCGCCTATGAGAGAAAAGGGGATCATGTAATTGGCTATTTGTTTGATTTAAAGAATGATCCTTTTGAGCTTGATAATCAATATGATAGAAATAGCGAACAGGTTAAAAAACTTCGTCCAAAACTTCAGGAGTGGCTACAGAAAACAAATGATGGGTTTGTGT
>NZ_JBFTQI010000342.1:0-6067 GCF_056398925.1 Pedobacter sp. 01T416_2 | reverse complement strand
CCAAAACGGTTTACCGGACTAATGGTATATTGATAAAGCACATCTTTACTTACTTGATTATCTTCTACGGTGTATATTATGCTATCACCACGATGCTCAATATTATAAGTTGTTAAAATTCTATTGAACGGCATTTTAACGCCATCGCTTCTTTTCACCAATAAAACTTCCGGTATCTGTGCAGTAGCTTTAGCGCTCCATTCTATTCTAAATACATCTCCAGTGGTTTTTCTATTGGCGCTTTTTGGTTTATTGGTTATAAAAAAATCATTAGCAGAAACAGGTGTTGAGGTATATTTATGCTGTTCGGTTCCATCTCTTTTAAGCTGTATTACCCTGTATTGATAAACCACATTCTGTTTCGCAGTAGTATCAACCAATAAAATATTAAATGCAATTGCTAATGGCTGTTGAGTAAGATAAACAGAAAGCGAATCGTAATTAAATTTCTTTTTAAATATTGGCCACACCTCATCTGCCGTATAAGTAGTAGTTGGATTGTATTCAAAAACTTTGTTTCTTGCTGCCTGATAATTATTCTTTAGTTCTTCATAATTAGAAGGGGTACTAAATTTATATAGCGCTTGCCAATTGGATTCATTTTGTGCTTTTCTATCTAAACGAAAAGCAATTACATCTCCATCTGGGTGTTCGGCAGAAGCAGGTTTAAATAAATTGTATATATAAGTGCCTTTATATCCATTAAAGGCAACTTTACCTTCCTTTTGAGCGTTGGCCTGTAAACCAATTTGTACGAAAAGCATAATCAATAAACTTTTAACTACTGGAATTCTATACGGTTTCATAACTATTGATATGTTTTAGATTGATTTGAAATGAAAATACCTTTGTTATTTACTCCTGCTTGTACACCTAATACCAGTGTTTTATTAAGGCCTACCCTAACGCAAGGTATTGGACTACAGATATCTGTAAAACCTATACTTACGCAAGGTGTTTCGCAACTGCTATTGCAAACACCTCCGCCTACATAAGCGCTACCTTCTAATACAAATGTAAGCCCCATTGTTGCAGAAAACTCTCCTTTTAATGGTGCTAAATAGCCATTAATATCTGCATAGGTTTTGGCACCTAAATTTATACCTGCACAAGCTAAACCTATACTTGCACCGGCGCTTAATTTTACAAATGCACCTACTCTGCCGCCTACCGAGATGGCAATATCCTTAGGGTTTGAGGTGAAATCTGCCTTTAAATATGCCGCGGCAAATAAACCGTGGGTAAATGAGCAGTGTGCAACAGGATCGAGATCTAAATCGAAGCTCGGTAAGAGTGGTATTGGCATTTCGGCCGATACGACTAACAACACTCCTTGCACCTTTGTAAATGCTGTTTTTGTAGCATCGGTTACATCGGCATTGCCAAAATGTTTATAAAATGAGTTTTTTTGTGTTTCGGTTAGGGTTTTATTACCCACCATAAAACCAACGCCTATGCCTGTAAATGGCGTGTATTTTACATCGGCCAGGCCATTACTAAAAATGTACCATTCGCTGGAGCCTAATTTTAATTCTGCATCTAAATCTAAGCTGGCAAAATCTGTATTTTGGTTAAGGTGACCAGATCCAATTAATGCGTTTTCAGTAAAATCGTAAACAATACTTAAACCTTGTACGCCACCTGCACTCATATTATTTACGCCAAGGGCAGATGGATTTGCTACTATATCACCTTTTATGGTAAAACTCATTGGCGATGGTGCTATTCCGTTTGCCCCTGTCATGTCGCCACCGAAGGTAAAGTATTGCCACTCTTTACCTACAACCATGCTTTGTCCGGTTGCTTTATCTAAATAGCTTCCAGCTTTTTCGCCTTCATTGAGGTATATTTTGGTATCTTTTGGTACAGTTAGTTTAGTTTCGGTTTTTGTTTTAGTGAGTTCTACAGGAATTTTATACTTGCCTTTAAGGTCTTTATCTGTTAAATAACCTTTTAAGTAAAGTTCACCGTCGTTAAATCGTTGGTCGCCATCAAATGTTACTTTTATCCCTTTGGTATCTAACCCTAAGTTTTGAAACTTCACATCATGTTTATGTGCTAACTTGCCATTTTCTGCTTTATAGGTTAAATCGTAGGTTACTAAATCTAGTCCGGTGAAACCTGGAATATCCATGTTTAAATCGCCTCTGAAAGTTACAAAATCAGCGCCGCCCCAAACTGTGCTTGGTTTGTATTTCGCAATGCCGTTTAAGGTAACTGCTGGTTGTTTTTCGGACAGTAAAATTCTGGTGTCGTTTTCGTTACCGGTATCATAAAGATTAATATTGTTAATTTTAATTTCATCGGTAGGTTCTAAATCAGGCAAACCTTTAAGACTAGCTAATGAGGTGATGCCAGATTTTGTGATGAGCGATACCGACCATTCTCCTTTATCTTTTGAGTACCCTTTATCGTAACCAAAACTGGTGTACACATCATTTCCGTTTATGGTAATCGGAAATGCATTCAGCAGTTTTAAACTATTAACTTCAAAATCTCCAAAACCAATTTTAGTGCGGCTAACTTTTAAGTTTGAGAAAGGAAAAGTTAAGCCCAAGGCGTTAAGACTGCCTTTAAGGGTAAGGCCTTCGGAGCCAAAAGTCCAGGTTGGAGCCTCTAATTGCCATTGGTTTAATTTAATGGTAATTTTTTGTTGGTTCTCCGATTTGAAACCATTTTCGTTTAAGGTAAACTTTGCTTTAGCTTGTATATCCCGATTAGTTGTGTAAGCTAAATCGGTAGTTAGTGTACCCAAAAATGAAATACCTGTATTCGTTAACATTACGTTTGCATCTGGTGTAACACTAATATCATCTGCCCCAATAAACTTTGGTTTAGCGCGTGTATTGCTTGATACCAAAAATTGGGAAGAGGTCAGGTCAGAATTACCGGTAGAAAATGTATATAAATTATTCGTCTTTTTATCTGCTGGCAAAGCAGTAATCAACGCGTAAGACGCATTTGCATTGTTGAGGTATAAATAGTTGGTATCGCCAACATTATCTGATGATGAAGTTTCTACTCCTTTAGCCAACGATGCAGCATCTAAACCTATTTTTCCAAATATGCTGGCTGTTGTAGCGGTTTGAGGATATAAAGCCAGCCCACCTTTATCCAAAATTTTAATATCGTATTTAGAAAATAACACGGCTTCTAAATCATTTTGGTTGAAAACCATTCCATTTGCCAAGGTAAAAAAGCGGTCTTTTTCCTGTCCCGATGGTGCTTGGTTTACGTTTACCAAAATATCGGTAAATTCAAGTTTACGATCCACATATTTTCTTTTCAGGGTGCTTTCGCTTACATTACCTGTTGGCGTTAACTTGCCCGATATTTTATATTGTGTATTAGTTACATACTGAGCTTTGGTTAGTTCGATTGGAAAACCATACATGCTGTTTACATTCATATTAGGTGCTTTTACAAAGTTGAGCATAACATTAGCGTTTGCACCGCCTGGGTTTATGGGCTGTGTACCTCCAATATAATCTGCTTTAGTACCAATAATTGTGAATGATCTGTTGGCAGGCAACCTGCTCAGCGTTATGGTATAATAGGTTTCGGTAGAAAAAGTTGCTTCATTTTTTGGTATGGCTATTTCATTTTCTGTTATCGCATTATCATCATAACCATTGATTTTTGTTTCGGTAGCGCCATCGGGCGATACCATATCTTTAGCTAAATCATCATCATTTTGCTGTACAGCGCTGTAATAGTTATTATTTTTAGGCGCTGCCGATGCCATTTCAGTTGTACTGGCTTTTTTAAGCGCTCCTAATTTTATCTTTTTGGGTAGTTTATCTGTTTTCGGTACTACTTTAATTTCTTCTTTAGCTGAGTTTGTTACTATAGTTACTTTTTTACTGGTTTTATCATACTCATCTTCATCCATACCTTCAACGTAGGTATTGTACTCGCCATTTAAAGGTTTGGTTTCCCAATTACCGAAAACTTCTTGGGCATTAACTGTTATGCTAACGGCAGGTTCTACTTCTACGCTAACAATTACATCTGTAAGTCCATCTACATGTACTTGTGTTTTTGCGATGGTGTAATTTTTATCGGTTGGTACTATTTTTAACTCGAACTGGCTACCGCCTGCTGCAATTTCCACGTAGTTGTAATTTTTCCCTAAAAAAGTTCCTTTAGTTTGCAAATAATTACCAGTGTTTAAAACTGTTACGGTACTTTCTAATGTG
Source organism: Pedobacter sp. 01T416_2 (assembly GCF_056398925.1). Classification (NCBI taxonomy): domain Bacteria; kingdom Pseudomonadati; phylum Bacteroidota; class Sphingobacteriia; order Sphingobacteriales; family Sphingobacteriaceae; genus Pedobacter; species Pedobacter sp. 01T416_2. The sequence goes on along the minus strand of NZ_JBFTQI010000342.1, from coordinate 1,868 downwards.
ATTTTTGTTCCTTTTTTATAACAATACACCGTAATGTTGCGGGTGTTCTTCTTAACCTTAAACTTTACGGTTTGGTTTGCTATAACATTATCTAACGTAACAACGGTTGTTTTGTAATTGGCTCTATCTACAGGAATTATGGTAAAAGCTACTTTGCCTTTTGGCGATTGTAGCGTTGTAGGGTAACCGGTTTCGGGTTTATAATCGTTCCAGCTAAAATCATCGCCAACAATAATGCGGGCGGCTACTGTATTTTCTTTATCATCAACCACTGTTGTAGTTAACATAATTGGTAAATCCATGTAAACTTTACCCAGATTTTCACGTTGCCCCTTTACCAATGGTTTACCACTATTTAATACTTTATAGGTAACTAAAAATCCATTTTTGGTAAGGCGGAGTAGTTTCCAGCTATCGTATAACCAACTGTTAATATTTTCGAATAGGAAACGACCATTTGTGCCGGTTATAAGATCTTTTTGTGGTGTTTTACCTTTTAAATAAGTTTCGATTTGGCTATTGGTTGCTGTATTTGATAAGCCAGACATATTAAAAAGCTCTACATGAACACCTGATAATACGGATGTGCTTGCGTTACTGCTTGGGTAAACGGCTCCGTCTATGTAAGGCGCCAAAGGAACTACGGGTACGTGTGTGTATCCAATATTGTAATCTTGTGTAGAAAAGACTTGTTGATCGGTAAAACTACCTTGTTTTTGTGTTTCGAAATTGAGCACACTGGTAACCGAAAAAGCATCTTGCGTAATGTAATTGTCTTGACTGGTGCTTATTGGCTCGGCAAAAATATAATACTTATCGTTAATATCGGCTGGTACAATCAATCTATCGAAAGCAAAATAACCTTCTTTTCCGGCAGAGCCAAATGAAACCATTTTATCTATAATTTCGTATTTCTCTGTTTCATTATATGCGTTTTTGCGTTCCCAAATCTTTTTGAAATAGGTTCCTTTATTTGGGTCGCCATCATTTACAGGTCGGCCGATAGGTATTTCATCGCCAATTTTTCGGCATAAATAAACATCCATACCTGCTATTGGCGTAATTGGCGGTGTAGCACCCGGTCCATTGTTTACAGCAAGTTTAGATTTGAAACTATATTGTTGTACCGTTGCGGTTAAGTCTGGTACGTTAATATTTTCGTTTTGGTTATAGGGAATGGGATGAGGTTCTGAATAATACTGATTACTTTGGATTACAACAACTAAATTATAGGTTTGCCCATCGTTAAAGGTATTGTAATCTTGCATGCCCACTTTAAAAGAATATTCTCCATTTTTTTTAACAGTGGTAGTGGCTATTACGCGCTCATCTGATAAAATAGTTCCATCTTTTAAAAGATCTTTTTGAGCTAAATTTCCTTTTAGCAGTTTTAATTCTGTTCCTTCTGGTAATGGCAATGGTGTGTTGGTTTTGCCGTAAGGCTTTGCCCATTTGTAGGTGTACCTGCCAGAAACGTTCATAGAAAGGAATTTTGGTCCAAACTCAACGGTTTCTGTTAAGTTTTTATTGGCAAAATTTGTAGCTTCAAAAGCATTTGTTTTACCACCAATTTTACTTACCGTTTGTGGGCTAAAATATAAAGCATCTAATTCATCAGTTGGCTCAAAAAACACCGTATAAGTATCATTTGCATTTACAGCGCTTACTAAGTTTGAAAAAGAAGTGTTAAAATTATTTGCATCTAACTCGTTAATATCAGTGCTGCCAACCACTACATAACTTTTGGTGCTTTTTTTAATTATATCTTTACCCAGCACGGTTGAAGATTTGTAAATGGGTATTTCTTTAGTTTGCCCTATTATATTTTCAACCTCCCCATCAAATACACTTTCGGCTTTGCGGAGGAT
>NZ_JBFTQI010000341.1:0-6067 GCF_056398925.1 Pedobacter sp. 01T416_2 | reverse complement strand
TGGTGTAGTTACCTTAAAAATAATCGGTAAATCAAAACCGTTTAATATTTTTCAAAGTGGAAAAAATAAGTAATCTGCTCAGCTTCCATGATCTTGGTATGCATAATTTAAACCAGCAAAACAAAGACTGATCGCTAAGTGRTACCAAGAACATTACGGATTTGGTTTGTTCTGGATTGGCCAAAAATATCACTGTATTACTGGTAAATTATCCGGTTTTAAGCTTTTAAAGTTTTTCCTGCATTTTCATCAAGGAGATAGGTCGTGGATGCCTTTTGCAGTTTTCTAAGGTTATTGACAAGCTGATCTTTGAATTTTCAGCGCCCTTCAGTTCTGGCCCACTTCTTTCTAGGTACAACTTGAAACATTAGGCTTTACCCGCGAGGATATGCATTTTATTTACCTTTTCTTCTAACAGGCTTGTCCATGATTTGATATTCTAAGGCAAAATTTTATCCCTAAATAAACCGATTTCTAGCCCATCCCTTTTTTTTATAGCAATTAACTTTACTATAGCAAAATGGACAACAGAAGTTTATAACAAATAATTTTCTGTGCAGGCCATTTTAAAAAGTAAGGGGAGAGGAAGATGGTGTGCTGTGTTGATTGAAAAAATTAATGGCTCTTTAATATTATAGGAAAACTAAAAACAAGTACCGAGCAAATAACAAAAACCTAAAATCTAATTATTCCTTATGAAATCATTTCTAAAAGCTCTTATGGCGCTACTCGTAGTGACCTCGTTTTATGCCTGCAAGAAGGACAGAGACTACGGATCCCTTACAGAACGACGCGATCAGCTCAATCAGAAAGGGCGACTCGACCATCCACAAACTAGTTGTGGACGGAAGGACCAACCATGTGGTTGAAGTTAACGGAACCTATTATTATGCTGATGATATCATCCTGAGCAAAGAACAGTTCAATACGCTAAAAAAAATGACAAGCAGCCTTTCTACTCAGGAAAGGGCCACCATTGCGCAGGATTTTTCTGCAACATGGCCAGGTGCTACGGTTTATTCAACTAATACCCCGAAGCTCTGCTTCGGTGGTCTCAGCGGAAAGTTTGAAAACGAAGAGTTTTCAAAAAAGGTAGATTTAACACAAAAAGCGTTATTTTCGTTTCATGAGCGATCATATCCACAAGAGCCATAATAAGAGTTTGTTGCTTTATCATTTGGTATGTCCTATTAAGTATCGGCGGAGCGTTTTGTCGAGCTCGGTTGAAGAAAGTTTGGTTATGGTTTGTCAGGATATATCTTCGCGGTATGAAATTCATTTTGTTGAGATTGGTGCCGATGATAACCATGTTCACTTTTTGATACAAAGGGTACCCATGCTATCGATTAAAAGTATTGTTCAAGCGGTTAAAAGCCTCACAGCCAAAGAGCTTTTTCGTCTTCATCCCGAAGTTAAGCAACAACTCTGGGGAGGGGATTTTTGGACTGCTGGTTACTATGTTAATACTGTTGGGCAATATGCAAACGAAACTGTTATCATGAAATATATTCAAAATCAGGGAACCGAACCTACAACTTATAAGATGTTGCATAGAAATCAGCTCAGTTTAGAATTTTAGTTAAGCGATACCCCGATAGCTCTGCTTCGGGGTCATTCATTGCCTTCAAAGGTCAAAAGTACACTTAGCCTCTCCTTATATGGGTTATTATAATAAATGTGGTTCTTCCCTACATTCGGTAATCCTGGAAATAGCGGGCGCGGTTATCGCCACTGGAGATGCATAGGTGGGCATACATGCCGATATCGGTTTTGTCTATTATTCCTACCAGGTGCATTATGATCGAGAGGTTATCAGTGAAGAAAAAAAAAACCATAAGTATTACTATGGTGTATAGTCAGAAATTAATTTAAACATGTCAAACATACTTACCATTGAACTATGAAACAAAATTTATTAAAAAGGTCAAGAGGATCTAAAAATTCATGCCTGACATTGGCAATTGTCCTGTGCTGTGTTCTATTCAGCTTTTCCTGTAAAAAAACTGACAGCACAGGTCTTCCCACGGATCAAGGCTCATCCTCAAAGCCCGAAAAGACGGCAGACCAAAAAAAGTACACCAACGTTTATAATGGAGTAAATTACTCTTCAGATCACCCGTATAATGTAAACATTATATATTTTTTACCAACGGACGTGCCGCTTGACAGTACTTATAAAAAGAGATTAAGCGCAGTATTGCTATGGGGACAGAATTTTTATAAGGAAAATATGGTATCCAATGGCTATGGTCCAAAAACATTTGGGTTATTAACAGAAACTGCAAATCCCCAGAATGTTCAGATACTATTGGTACGTGGCCAGCATCCTTTGAGTTCGTACCCTTCAGGTAATTCCATCGAAGGAGTTGAAGTAAACGCTTTTAAGACCGAAAACCCAACGCTTATTACAAGTTCGCACACTTTGATAATCACCGCTATACCAACCTCTAAAAGCCCTGGTGTTCCTTTTTATGGCACAGGACGGACCTGTTATGCATTAGATTACCCGCAGTTCGATCTCAAATATTTAGGGCCAAGTACCGGGCCGTTAAGCGATGATTTCATCAGTTGGTTTGGAGGTATGATGCATGAGTTGGGGCATGCATTGAATTTGCCACATAGCCATCAGACAAATACAGAGAACAATAATCCGAAACTGGGAACGAATCTTATGGCGGATGGGAATTATACCTTAGGACGTAAACCCACATTTATCAACCGTGCAGGCAGTTCTATCTTAAACAATTGTCAGGCATTTGCCGATGCTCCGGGCAATACCTATTATAATGGACACAATAGTGGCCTTACCAGTATCCGTGCTGTCTATAGTAGTGGTAACCTTACTGTTTCAGGTACTTACGCAAGTGATATGGAGGTAACTGATATAAATGTCTATCAAGACCCACATGCTACCCCGAGCGAAGGTTATGATCGGGTTGCATGGTCAGTAAAACCCGGTGCAGGCAACAGTTTCACGGTAACTATGCCTGTGAGTGAATTAAAAAACATCAATGGTCCATATACCCTGGAAGTTGCACTGGTATTGAAAAATGGCGAGAATGCTCAAAGTAATTATGGGTATACTTATAGCAACGGTGTACCGACTATAAATATTGATTTTGATGAAAATAAGTCGTGTGATATACTTTTAGATTGGACTTTAGCCAATATTGGGACTAATATAAACCCGGGTAACATTTGCTACACAGCTGCTACAAACGATTTCAAAATTAAAAGTTTTGCTTCTGGCCTGGGAGACCCCACCGATAATTTTCCTTTTCTTTATCAAACTTTAACAGGAAACGGACAAATTGTAGCAAGAGTGAAATCGGTGTCAACCAACTACAACTATTTAGGCGGTATAATGATCAGGAATACACTATCTTCAAATAGCGCCTATGTATGTCTGAGCTCCCTGGATACACGTGGTGTATTTGCCAAATACAGAACTTCGGATGCAGGAAATTCCAGCTACAGGCCGGTTACCAGTTTGGTATCACCAATGTGGCTAAAACTTGTTCGGGTAGGTAATTTGGTTACTTCATATTATTCCAGTGATAAAATTACATGGACCAAATACTATGATTATCAATTCACATCCCTTAACAGTACAATTTATCTGGGATTGGCCGCATCGGGTAGTTTTTGTGCTACCGATATAGATGATGTAACTATCTCAAAAATGTAGATGTTAAATCATGTCATCTGATGCCTTTCGATCGGTTTAACACGTATAAATCAGTTGTAGGTCAAGATGTTCTTGGTCGGATGGAGTCAATGCTTTCTGATTTGTCTAGGGAGCTATAATTTGTATAGGCGATTGATAAAAATGGGCCGCTGGATTTTTGCAGCGGCCCGTTTTTATTTTGTGGTAGTATTCAGTATGGGCTGGCTGAATGCTTTCTTTCCCTCCTCTGTCCCAAGCTTGGGCACAGTAGAAGAATATATCTTTCCGTTTTTGAGTACAAACAGTGTTGGGTAGCCCGTAGATCAGGTTGTCCCGGATCAAGAGGTGTCTGGTGCCCAGTCCTGCGGTAAACAGGTTAAACGACAAGCTATGGCAGGGTGAGACAGCCGGCCTAATGTTTCGCTCTAAGGTGATCGTCCATTTAGTTTAAAGATGGTCATTCGGCCTGTTTTAAATGTTTTTAAGACTCAGCAAAGCGGTATACGCCTGTATGCAAACTACTCTGTTTAAACGTGTTCTTTCGCTTAAAATTAACTTGATTGCAACACAAGGTCAGCTAATCTCAAGATGTTGAGTATCTATTCCCAAGGTGAAAAAAAGTTAGGGTATTTAAAGGTATCACCGGTTTCAACGAAATATAAATTACATGTGATAAAATAATATATTTGACATAAAATAACCAAACATAAATGCAAAAAACACTTTTACCCTAAGCTGTTTATGAATTTAAACGACATACAAATTCTTGAAAAACTTAAAGGAAATGATCCTATTGGATACAAGCAATTATTTGATAGGTATTATATGCCGTTATGCACCTATAGTTTAAAATTTTGTGATTCGTTTGAGTTGGCCGAAGATATTGTTCAGGATTTATTTGTGAAGTTTTGGGATGAAAAGTTATACTTGAAAATCGATAATCTCATAGGACCCTACCTGTTTAAGTCTGTAAAGAACAATACCCTACAGGTTGTTAAAAAGGAATCCAGGCATCAATTTAACGATATCGAAGATTTTGTCAATAATTTAGTGGAGGAGGATCAGTTGGATTTTGCCACTTTAGAGGAAGAAAAAAAGAAACTATTTGAACAAGTAGAGTCCTTGCCCGAAAAGAGCAAAGAAGTTTTTAAAGCCATTGTGTTACGAAATATGAAATATAAAGAGGTTGCACTACACCTTGATATTTCTGTTAATACAGTAAAAACACATTATGCAAGAGCCTTAAAACAACTCCGTTATAAACTTAATATAATCGTAATGTTAATGTTGGTTTAAAAAAAAGTAAATTTTTTGTCACCCATTTTTGATCTTTAGTTATATATAAGGAAAGATCAAAAATCAATGAGTAAAATAAACGCCCATATTCTAAAACTTATTTCTTTATATACCACCAAAGAACTAAGTGAAGCTGAATTTGACGAATTAAAGAATTGGTTAAATGAAGCGCCTGGAAATGAAGTTCTGTTTAAGGACTTGTTGTTCCTTTATAAAAAATCCAGACAAATATCATTTGCCGATTATGTTGATAAGGATAAAGCTTGGAATAAAATTATTTCCAGGCTAGAAAACCCTTTGATGCAAGTCGTTGAAAAAAAGGAGTCTAAAGTGTTTTCTATGCGGAATCGTTGGTTCAAGTATGCAGCTGCAGCCATTGTAGTTGGAATATTAACAACAACCTATCTCTTTAGATCTAATTTATTTACCAAGCCTATAGATGCCACTCCAACCCTAGTAAATGCTAATATTGAAGCTGGAACCGACAAAGCAACATTAACTTTAGAAGACGGTTCTGTAGTCGTATTAAAAAAAGGAAAAACTTTTCATAGACAAAACGCAACTAGCAACGGTAAGGACATTGTTTACCAGGATACTGAAAAAGACCCAACGAAAATTGCATACAACTACCTAACCATACCCAGGGGAGGACAATTCTCCATTAAATTATCGGATGGGACACAAGTATGGTTGAATTCTGAAACCAAATTAAAATTTCCTGTTGCTTTCGTTGAAGGAGAACTACGTCAAGTGGAACTCGTATATGGTGAAGCATATTTTGAGGTTTCTCCAAGTACAGCACATAAAGGTGCTAGGTTCAAAGTTTTTAATAAATCGCAAGAGGTAGAAGTTGTAGGTACGGAATTTAACATTAAAGCATATAAAGATGAAGCCAATGTTTATACAACATTGGTTAAGGGCAAAGTAGATGTAAGTGCCCAGAATAAAAAGCAAAGACTAATTCCAAATCAACAATTAAATCTAGATCTAAAATCTAAAACTTTAATTGTTAGTACGATCGATGTTTATGATGAGATAGCTTGGAAGGAAGGCATTTTTAGCTTCAGAAAAAAATCTTTAGAGGAGATAATGAAGGTACTATCT
>NZ_JBFTQI010000340.1:0-6074 GCF_056398925.1 Pedobacter sp. 01T416_2 | reverse complement strand
CCCGAGCCCTATGAGATTGTTTTTTTCGTCAATAATTTTAATAATATCGCCTTTTAAAAAGTCTGTTTGTATTTCGATAATCCCTACGGGCAACAAACTGGTGGCTTTACCAGAGGTTAATACTGTTTTTGCGCCATCGTTTAATTTCACAATGCCCGTAGCAGCAGTTTCAGAATGGGCAATCCACTTTTTCTTGCCCGATTTACTTTTTTCGGGAACAAAGCGTGTGTGCACCAGTTCATTGTTTAGTAAAGAAGTGAGCACATCATCTTGCGTTCCGTTGGCAATATGGACTGTTATGCCTAATTTTGCTACTTTTTGCGCCATGGTCGATTTAGTAATCATTCCACCACGGCCAAATTGCGATTTACCCGTTTGGATAAAAGAGGCCAAATTAGCAACCGAACCATTAATTTCCTCAATAACAGCCGATCCTTCCATTTTCGGATCGCCGTTGTAGATGCCGTTTACATTCGACAGGATGATCAAGGCATCGGCATTTAACATCGAAGCAATTAATCCAGCCAGTTCATCATTATCGGTAAACATCAATTCAGTAACCGAAACTACATCGTTTTCATTCACCACAGGGATTACTTCATTTTGAAGCAAAATCTGTAAGCAGTTCTTCATGTTTAAATAATGTGCCCGGTCGCGGAAATCTTCTTTGGTAACCAAAACCTGTGCACATTGAATTTCATGTGCTGCAAAAAAATTAGCGTAGGTATTGATCAGTTTAACCTGACCAATGGCTGCTAACAGTTGGCGGGTAGTTACGGCGTCTTGTTTTTCAGATACCTTGATCAAACTTCTGCCTGATGCTACCGCACCCGAAGAAACCAAAATAACCTCAATACCAAGTTTTTTTATATCGGCCAGTTGATTCACAAGATGTTTAATCCTTGCTTCATCAGGCAAACCATTCGCCTGTGTAATTACATTCGAACCAACTTTAACAACTATTTTTTTGTACCCTAATTTCATTATTATTTTCAAGCAATTTGATGTGGCAATTTACCATCAATTTTTCTAATTCAGATGATTATCTATGGGCATAATGGTTTTTTACAAAAATGGTAATTAGTTTGGGGTTGGGAGTTTGGCGTTTGGAGTCGATTAACCGATTTAAACAATTAACCTCCATGCCACTAACCAATCACAAATGAACTATTTTATAAGTCCGAAGTTTGGTGACGGAGGTCAGAAGTACCGCTTGCTTATTACAAGTTAACCGATTTAAACAATTAACCAGTTAACCGCCACGCTACCAATGAACAAATGACCAATGAACTATTGAACTAAATTATTAAATTGCATTCACCCTAACTCAAACCACTATGAAACGTATCTTACCAGGCATAATATTGCTCAGTGCAATTACGGCTTGTAACAACCCTCAAAAGAAAGAAATGAAAGCAATTAAATGGCCCGATGCCAAGGCCCCTATAGCAGAGATTATTCCGCATAAAAGAACAATACATGSCGATACCGTGGTAGATAACTACTATTGGATGATCGATTATTTTAAAAAAGGGCCTGATAGTACAAAAGTTGTCAATTATTTAAAAGCTGAAAATACTTACCTCAACACGATGATGAAAAGTACAGATCAATTTCAGGCTGATCTGTTTAAAGAAATGAAAGGGAGGATTAAAGAAAAAGACGAATCTGTTCCTGTTTTCAAGAATGGATATTTCTATTACACCAGAACCGAAGACGGACAGCAATATTTTAAGTATTGTCGTAAAAAAGGGAGCTTATCGGCCGCTGAGGAAATACTGTTAGATGTAGATAATCTGGCAAAAGGCCATGCCTATTACAGCGCAACCGGATTTAGTGTTAGTCCCGACAATAAACTTTTAGCTTTTGGAGTAGATCAGGTTTCGCGCCGCCAATATACCATCAATGTTAAAAATTTAGAAACCGGCGAAATGTTAAAGGATGCCATTACCAATACCGAAGGTGGGGTAGCATGGGCAAATGATAATAAAACACTTTTCTATACTTCGAAAAACCCCATTACACTATTAAGCGAAAAAATTAAAAAACACACACTTGGCACCGATGCTAAAACAGATACTGTCGTTTATGATGAAAAAGACAACAGCAACTATATTGGCGTAATGAAATCGAAAAATGGCCGTTTTATTTTTATTGCGTCGCAGGGAACATTAACTACCGAATATAGAATGATTGATGCCGATCATCCAGAGGCAGCGTTTAAAGTATTTTCGCCACGCTCAAAAGATGTTTTATACGATATTTTAACCGTAGATGATAAGTTTTACATCGTAACCAACTGGAATGCCAAAAACTTCCGTTTGATGCAATGCCCTCTGGATAAAACAGAAAAAGAAAACTGGAAAGAGGTTATTCCAAACCGCAAAGATGTTTTACTCGAATATGGAGAAGAATTTAAAGACCATCTGGTATTATCAGAACGTAAAAATGGCTTAACCGAGCTACGCGTACTGAAGAAGGATGGTAGCGATTATTATATCAAGTTTGATGAACCTGTTTACGCTGCCGGTGTTGGCGCAAATCCAGAATATAACAGCAAAACACTGCGTTATTCGTACACCTCTTTAACCACACCAAACTCAGTTTACGATTACGACCTCGAGAAAAAGGATAAAAAACTAATGAAACAGCAGGAAGTTGTTGGTGGTTACGATCCTAAAGATTATGCAACGGAACGAGTTTTCGCGACAGCAAAAGATGGCACAAAAATCCCAATTGCTTTGGTTTACAAAAAAGGCTTTGAAAAGAATGGACATGCACCATTGCTGCTTTACGCTTATGGATCCTATGGATCGAGTACAGATGCAAACTTCTCTTCGCCAAGATTAAGTCTATTAAACCGTGGCTTTGTTTTCGCCATTGCCAACATCCGTGGTGGACAGGAAATGGGACGCCAATGGTACGAAGACGGTAAATTGATGAAAAAGAAAAATACCTTTACCGATTTCATTGCAGCGGGCGAGTACCTGGTTGATCAGAAATATACATCAAAAGGCCATTTGTATGCACATGGAGGTAGCGCAGGTGGTTTATTGATGGGCGCTGTGGCTAATATGGCTCCCGATTTATGGAACGGTATTATTGCTGATGTTCCTTTTGTAGATGTAATTAACACCATGTTGGATGAAAGCATTCCATTAACCACCAATGAGTTTGACGAGTGGGGAAATCCTAAACAAAAAGCAGCTTACGATTATATGAAAAGCTATTCTCCATATGAAAATGTAGAGAAAAAGGCCTATCCGAACATGTTGGTTACTACAGGCCTACACGATAGCCAGGTGCAGTATTTCGAACCAGCTAAATGGGTAGCCAAATTAAGGGCAACTAAAACTGATAAGAACGTATTATTGCTTAAAACCAATATGGAATTTGGCCATGGCGGCGCATCAGGCCGTTTCGATTATTTAAAAGATGTTTCGTTACGCTGGGCGTTTCTATTCTCGTTGGAGGGGATAACGAAATAATTTTTTACTCGGTTCGTCATTCCCAATCAAGTTGGGAATGACGAACATCCTTTTTAAAATTTAAATCAAGCTACATCCCACAATGAACACTAAACTAAAAACACTCCAAATTATCCACCTTGCTTTATGCGCTGGCGTTTTCCTCTTTGCACTAGTAACCATCTTTCTCAATCGCGAAATCATGTTTTTTGATGCCAACCCTAAAACCACTTCGCCTTTTAACCCAATATTTCCAATTATGGGCTTGATCACCATCTCGGCGAGCATCTTTTTTTACAGAAACTTAATGGCAAAAATCGACAAAAAAGCTCCTGCCGATACGAAGATTAACATGTATCAAAGTGCGTTTATCATTAGTTCAGCAATGCTGGAAGGGGGTGCTCTTTTCAATATTGTTGGTTTTTTTATGACACATAATTCATTCTTTTTGATATTTGGTGCAGCTAATTTTATTTTTTTGATACTCAAAAGGCCTACCAAGAATAAATTGATTTCCGCTTTACAATTGCAATACCCAGATACAGAGGCTTTGTAAGCAATTAGCCTTATCTTTGCCCCCCAATGGAATACAATGTTCACACTTTGCCAAACGGCATACGCTTACTGCATGTGCCCTCGGCCTCTGCCATATCTCACGCATGCATCATCGTCAACACAGGATCGCGCGATGAGCCTGAAAACAAAGCGGGTTTAGCACACTTTATTGAGCATTTGATTTTTAAGCGTACCGAAAAACGGAGCACCAACCAGATATTAAATCGTTTGGAGAGTGTTGGGGCAGATCTAAATGCCTATACTACAAAAGAATACACCTGCGTGCACGCCTCTTTTTTAAATCCATATTTAGATAGAACATTAGATCTTTTCAACGATATTCTGTTCCACTCAACCTTTCCTGAAGAGGAAATGGATAAAGAAAAAAGTGTAATCCTGGATGAAATCTCTTCTTATTTAGATCAACCGGAAGAGGCCATAAACGATGATTTTGAAGATATGCTTTTCGCTGGGCATGCACTGGGCAATAACATTTTGGGCACAACCGAATCCGTTCAGCATTTTACCAGGGAGGATGTAATCAATTTCATAAAGGCCAATTACCGCACAAACGAAATTGTGGTAGCCGTTTTAGGCAATTACACCCTAAATAGTGTTGTAAATAAAGGGAGTAAACATTTTGCTGATGTTGAAGAGAATAATCCAAACAAAGAAAGGGTTAAGCCAGGTATAATCGCACAAAACAATACAACTATCTACAAGCCGATTATGCAGGCACACTGTATTTTAGGCAGGCAGGCATATTCTACGCACCAATTGCAAAAGGTGCCTTTAATGCTGTTGAATAATTACTTTGGCGGCAATGGAATGAGTTCGGTATTAAATCTACAGATCAGAGAAAAACATGGGATTGCCTATACCATTGAGTCCAATTTTTCTCCATTAAGCGATACAGGTATTTTTTCCATTTATTTTGGAACAGATAAAGAAAAGCAGGCCAAAGCACTCTCTTTAATCTTTAAGGAGATCAAAAAGCTCAGAGAACATCCTTTAAATGAATTGCAGTTACAAAAAGCCAAAAACAAATTTATCGGACAGATTGCTTTGGGTGAAGAAAACAGGATCGGTTTAATCATTTCGATGGCCAAAAGCCTGATCGACCATAACAAAATCGATTCTCTGGAAACTGTTTTTGAGAAAATAAATGCCGTTACCACCAAGCAAATGGCAGAAGTTACGGATGAAATTTTAAATATCGAGCAACTGAATATCTTTACTTTCTGCCCAATAGAGGAATAATTCTTATTTTTGTAAGTCAAAATCTTTCGTTTTGTCATCCTGAGCCTGTCGAAGGACTTAACTAGGGGTCTTCGACAGGCTCAGACTGACAGCATTTTGCACTAATTAACAAACTCAGATTGAGATCTGAAAAAAATATAATACAATGAAATTACCAATAGTAGCTTACGGTGATCCTGTTTTAAAAAAGGTAGGAACCGATATCGATAAAGATTATCCAGGATTAAAACAATTAATCAGCGACATGTTCGACACCATGTATTATGCAAATGGTGTAGGCTTAGCTGCCCCTCAAATTGGTTTGCCTATCCGTTTGTTTATTGTTGATACAGGTGAAGATGAAGATGGCACACCGGGCTACAAAAAGGTATTTATCAATGCCGAAATTTTGGAAGAAACGGGAGAGGCCTGGAGTTTTAACGAAGGCTGCTTAAGTATTCCTGATATCCGTGAAAACATTATGCGCAAGCCGAATGTCAAAATTACCTATTTTGATGAAAACTGGGTAGAACATACTGAAGATGTAGACGGAATGCCTGCACGCGTAATCCAACATGAATATGATCATATTGAAGGAAAATTATTTACAGACAAAGTAAGTGTTCTTCGCAAAACCATGCTTAAAAGCAAACTGGATGCGATTTCGAAAGGAAATATCAAAACAGATTACAAAATGAAGTTTCCGAATAAGAGTAAGAAAAGATAAGTTTTGATGTAAGATATCAGAGGGAAAATGGAAACGTTTTCCCTTTTGTAAGATATCAGAGGGAAAATGGAAACGTTTTCCCTTTT
>NZ_JBFTQI010000339.1:0-6085 GCF_056398925.1 Pedobacter sp. 01T416_2 | reverse complement strand
ATGGAGAAGGGGAAAGCATTAACGGGGATTAAAAAAGGTATTTTCTTCTGGTCGGTAGCTTTAGCCGAAAAGTATACAATTGATGCGGGGGCCTGGTATAATTTCAAATTGGGGATTGCCCGTAAACTGGTTTTTAAAAAGTGGCAGGAAGCACTGGGCGGTGAAATTGTAGTGATTGTATCGGGTGGAGCGGCGCTAAATCCGCGTTTGGCCAGAATTTTCTGGGCGGCTGGTATGCCTGTTTTTGAAGGATATGGACTAACAGAAACCTCACCGGTAATTACCGTTAATCATTTCGGCGGAACCATGTTCGGTACCGTTGGTGAAGTAATTAAAGGGGTGGAAGTTAAAATAGCGCAGGATGGCGAAGTTTTAACCAGAGGGCACCAGGTAATGAAGGGTTATTACAACCGACCTGATTTAACCGATGAGGCAGTGGATAAAGAGGGATGGTTCCATACCGGAGATATTGGAGAACTGGTTGATGGCCGCTTTTTAAAAATTACAGACCGTAAAAAAGAAATGTTTAAAACAGCAGGTGGTAAATACGTTGCCCCACAAATGCTGGAGAATAAATATAAAGAATCAATTTTTATCGAACAGATTATGGTTTTAGGCGAAAATAGAAAATTCCCTTCTGCACTGATTGTTCCAAATTTCGAAACCTTAAAAACCTGGGCGGGAAGAAAGGGCATTACTTTTACCTCGAACGAAGAGATTATTAAAAATGAACAGGTGCTAGCTAAATATAACGAGGTTGTCGAAGCGGCAAATGTAGGTTTCGGTAAATGGGAGCAGGTAAAAAGATTTGCGCTGTTACCAAAAGAGTGGAGCATAGATGGAGGAGAGCTTACCCCAAAATTAAGTTTGAAAAGAAAARTGATTACCGAGAAAAACAATGAGGTAATCGAAAAAATATATAAAGATGCAGAAAACTATAAAGCCCCTCAATAACATAAAAAAATCGTTAATATACCTAAGCGTTGTGCTGTTATTGGCTGGTTGCGTAACCGGACAATTGGGTAAAAACAATAGTGGTGAATATAAAAATGGGATGGTAGTTTCTGCCCATCCGGAAGCATCGCAAGTAGGTGTAGATATTTTAAAAAAAGGTGGGAATGCGGTTGATGCAGCTGTTGCTGTTCAGTTTGCACTTGCTGTGGTTTATCCAAACGCTGGGAATATAGGTGGGGGCGGTTTTATGGTGTACCGTGGTGCAAACGGCGAAATAAATGCCTTGGATTTTAGAGAAAAAGCAGCTGCGGCAGCTAGCAGAGATATGTATCTCGATTCGGCTGGGAATCCAATTATAGATAAAAGTTTATTTGGGCATTTAGCCGCTGGCGTACCAGGATCAGTAGATGGTATGGTAGAGGCACACAAAAAATATGGGAAGCTTTCTTGGGCACAGGTGTTACAACCGGCAATAAATTTGGCGCAAAATGGTTTCAAAATTACTAAGCGGCAGGCAAGCGAATTGAATGGTTTGCATAGAAAGTTTATGGATTTTAATCCCGATGGAACGGCCTTCGTAAATTTAGAAAGTACCTGGCAGGAAAATGATCTTCTGGTTCAAAAAGAGCTTGGCAATACGCTAAAACTAATCCAGGGAAAAGGTAGGGAAGGTTTTTATGAAGGTGCTGTAGCCGATTCGCTTGTGGCTGAAATGCAACGAGGCCATGGACTTATTACAAAAGAAGATTTAAAAAATTATCACGCCACCTGGCGTAAACCCATAACAGGCAACTATAGAGGCTATAAAATTATTACCATGCCGCCAACTTCAAGTGGAGGTATTGCCCTGATTCAATTACTGCAAAGTGTAGAAAATTTCCCATTAAAAAAGTGGGGGCATAATGCAGACTCTACAGTTCAGGTAATTGTAGAAGCCGAAAGAAGAGTGTATGCCGATCGGGCAACACATTTAGGCGACCCTGATTTTTATACTGTTCCACAACAGCAAATGTTGAGCGCCGATTATAATAAAAAACGCATGTCGAACTTTAACTGGGCAGCAGCAACACCAAGCAGCGCTGTTTTGGCCGGTGAAATAAAAGGGGCARAGCACGAAGAGACCACACATTTCTCTATTGTAGACCGCGATGGAAATGCTGTTTCGATTACCACTACCTTAAATGGTTCTTACGGATCGTTAGTTGCTGTAAAAGGAGCCGGGTTTCTGTTGAATAACGAAATGGACGACTTTTCTGTTAAACCTGGCGCACCTAATATGTACGGTTTAGTTGGTGGCGAAGCCAATGCAATTGCACCCAATAAACGAATGCTAAGCTCTATGACACCGAGTATTGTAGAGAAAGAGGGAAAATTGTTTATGGTGGTGGGTACTCCAGGCGGTTCAACCATCATCACATCCGTATTTCAAACCATTATAAATGTAATCGATTTTGATATGTCGATGCAGTCGGCTGTGGCTGCTAAAAAGTTTCATCACCAATGGTTACCAGATGAAGTGTATATCGAAAAAGATGCCATCGATAGTTTAACCCTCGAAAAATTAAAAGCAAAAGGCTATAAAATTGTACCGAGAGGTGCGATTGGCAGGGTTGATGCCATCTTAAAAACTAAATGGGGCAATTATCAGGGCGGTGCCGACCCAAGGGGAGATGATAAGGCCATTGGCTGGTAGCGATTTCTCACATCTATTTTTTATCTTAGCATTAGTCAATCTTTTGCAATTCAATTAGTTGTGTGGTTTAAAATTTAAAGAGATGAAAAAGCGCATATTTAATCTTGCCCGAAATTACCCAGATTTACCCCAGGTAGATTCGGCAATCTCTTTTGGCCCTTTTATCAAATACCTGCAGCGAAAAATTAAAGAAGAACGAACTGTAAAATCTACCATTTATAGCAATGCCTTAAAAGAATTTAAAAAACAGGGAATTGATGAACAGGTTATCGCTATCGAAGATATTTATCAGCACGAATTACTGCTGGAACATATGTATGCCTGTCTTTCGCCAGCACTTTTAACAGAAGACCATCAGGCCTGGGGGCTTTGTGCACCAATGCAGCCCATTACTTTTTATGGAACGGAGCTGATGTACGAACTGCTTGAACATGAAGAAAAAGATCAGAATAGTTTTGCCGGGTCAAAAACGCTTGAGCAACATCAGCATGATCGCCTGCATTTTATCTATTCCTTCATTCTTAACGAATTATATGCATTTCATGTGCCTTTAAAAGAAAAATACCATTCAGGCATCAATGCCGATACCGGCTTGCCGGGTTACTTCCATATCGGTGTAAATGCCAGTTTTATCGAAGTTAAGGCTAAGCAGCCATTGCCCGATCTTAGCTACCGGGAGTTACAACTATATTTGAGTGACGAGTCTGGATTGGATAAGCTACAGCAGGTGCTGCCACTAACTCTTTTTGAGCTTAGAGGTATTTCGGTGCTTACCATTACCGATGTTACTGCCAAGCAGGCGGTAGAAAATATTAAAAGTATAAGATTGAGCCGTGTGCCAGGCAGTGAGGGTGTCGCTTATGGAGAGGTGATACAATCGCTTAAAGTGCTGGTGCAAAATGCCAATATCCAGTTCGATCTTTTTCCTTTCGTAAGGGTAAACAACAAAATGGTTTATGGGTATGTAAAAGGCGGAAGCGGTCTGTTGTTTTCTGTATGGGGTGAAGAAACTTTAAGTCCCGAAGCTTTTCGGCAGATTGCCGAAGGTTACGCCGCAAATCCGAATTCCTTTTACTCGCCCGATATCTGGGCCGAAAGCAAAGAGATGTTTCCCTGGTTAGACAGGTTTAGGGAGCTAAATGTAAAATCGATGGCGCTCCTACCTGTATTTCACAACCAGATTTTGGTTGGCGTATTAGGCATGCACACCTGGGTTGGAGAAACTTTCGACGAAAAAAAAATTACTTTATTGGAGCCCGTTTTAGCGCCTATTGCTCAACTCTTACAGGTCTATATCGATGAGTTTAATCTTGAGATTGAAAACATCATCAAAGAAAAATATACCTCTATCCAACCTGCTGTACAGTGGAAGTTTAATGAAGCTGCCTGGCATCACCTTTACAATAAGAAAAGGAATTTGCCACAGCGTAATGAGGATATTAGTTTTGCAGACGTTTATCCCTTTTATGGCGCAATAGATATTAGGAATTCTACTACTGAACGCAATGTAGCCAGTAAGGCCGATCTGAGCCTGCACTTGAGCCTGTTTCGAGAAACGCTGGAAGAGTTGAGCAAAATTTATAGCGATGCTTTGCTGGTAGAAATTATTTTTAACTGCAACAAGTGGAGTGATATTTTACAGGGCGACGAGTTGAACACAACTGATGAAAACAACCTCAATATTTTCCTTAAAGAAGAAACCAGCGATTACCTAAAGCTCATCTCCCAATCGCATCCTGATACCCAAAAGGTAATCGGTAAATATCTCGACCGCATTTCGGTGCCTCATGGCGAAGTGTATAAACACCGTCAGGCGCTGGAAACATCTATGCAGCTGATTAATACAGCCATTAACAATTATTTTGAAAGTGAACGCGAAAAACTGCAGGATTCTTATCCCTGTTATTTCGAAAAATTCAGGACAGATGGTGTTGAATACGATATTTATATCGGGCAGTCTATCGCTCCTGATCGGATTTTTAATCACTTCCATCTTAAAAATCTACGGTTATGGCAACTATCATCAATGGCTGAAATTGCCAAAATGGTTCAGCAGCTCCAGCCCGATCTGGCCGTTAAGTTGGCCACCACACAACTTATCTTTATCCATAACCATCCAATAGACATTAGTTTTAGGATCGACGAGCGGAAGTTCGATGTAGAAGGCGCTTACAATATCAGGTATCAGATGATCAAAAAAAGGATCGATAAGATACTTATTCGCAATTCGCAGGAGCGCCTTACCCAGCCCGATAAACTAGCACTGATCTATTTCAATAAAAGAGATATTGACGATTACCTGCCCTTTGTGAAATATCTGCAGGAAACTGGCGTATTGAAATCTGAAACTGAAGATCTTGATTTGGAAGATTTACAGGGACTAAGTGGATTAAAGGCATTGCGCTTAACTATTTTTTAAACATTTAATTTGGACTTCCTTAGTCTAATATCTTCAATAAGTTACACAGGCACCCTCTGCAAATATTTGGCGGTTTAGCTATATTGCGTTAGCTAATCAAACATGCCCCAATCGCTATGCGCAAACTATTTTCGCTGTTTTTATTTCTAACAGTTACAGTACAATTACACGCTCAAACTAATGAAGCCAGCCTGGTGAGTCCGCTGATTAATCAATACCAATCAGACGAGACCATGTTAAACCGTAAATATACGCTCAAGCGATCGGAAGAATACTTTAAGCGGATGGAACGCTTTTATGCTGAATGGAAAAAACAATTAAAGGCATTGCCTTTTAACAAGCTAACTGTAAATGAAAGGGTAGATTATATTTTGCTTAAACGCGATATCCGATCAGATTCGGCAAGTTTGCAACAGCACTACGCCGAATTTAGAAGCAGTATTTTTACTTTGCCTTTTGCCAAAATACTGTTGGATTTTGAAGCAAAGCGAAGAGTTGGCCAGCAACAAGATGGTAAAATTACCAAAGAACAATTCGAACAACTGAAAGAAGCTATTCAGAAAACCACAAAAGCAGTAGAAAACAAAGACCTGGCAGTTACGCCAGTACAGGCTTCTTGGGCGCAGGAAACCGTTAATCAATATCTGGCTGTATTTACCGAAGCTTATAAGTTTTATGATGGCTACGATCCGCAATTCACCAAAGCCACCAAAGCAGTTTATCCTGATGTAGTAGATGCCGTAAAGGATTATGCTGCTGCACTGGGTAAAATAGCTAAGCCGTCAAATGCCAAAGACGATGGAAGTGGCATTATTGGCAATCCGATAGGAAGAATAGCTTTATTAAGCAGCTTAAAGGATGAGATGATTGCTTATACTCCTGAGCAGATTGAGGCCATTGCCATGAGAGAATTTGCCTGGTGTGATGCCGAAATGCTTAAAGCCTCGCAACAAATGGGCTTTGGTAACGAATGGAAAAAAGCACTTGAAAAAGTAAAAACAGATTATCCTGAATTGGGG
>NZ_JBFTQI010000338.1:0-9787 GCF_056398925.1 Pedobacter sp. 01T416_2 | reverse complement strand
GTACCTTGAATATTAAGATCTGAACCTTTTTTGCCTGCATCTTTGTTAACACAAGAAAATAATGAAAGCACTGCCAATAGCATTAAAATGTTTCTCATAAATAGGATTAATTTGGTTATTATTTGTTTTAAATGTTTATCCCCTTCCAGCCATTTTGATCAGCTTGTGTGCGAGGTCTTTCCCTAAGTAACCATCAATTATGGCGTGTACGATATATAAAATCGGGGTCATTAAAATAGCCACAACGAACTTATAGGTATATCCTACTAAACCAATGGCAAAAACCTGTTGCCAGCTATAATGGTATTGAGGATTTATGTAAAATGCGATAAAAATGACCACAAAACTATCAATAAACTGAGAGACCAAAGTAGAACCTGTAGCGCGTAGCCAAAGTGCCCGCTCCCCTGTTATTCTTTTTATTTTATGGAATATCATTACATCAACCATTTGCCCGATAATAAAGGCCGTAATCGATCCTACAATGATCCACATCCCTTGCCCGAATATCCCCGCAAATGCATTATTCATATTGAGGTCTTCTCCGTTTATATTTTGATGCACCCAGAAATCGGCGGCAGTTAAATGCATCGATCCCCAAACCACAAGAAAGGCAAATGCAATTAATATGGCGGTAAGAATAGATAAGAACCGAACTTGTTTAACACCAAAATATTCATTGATAATATCCGTCATGATGAAAATAATCGGCCAGGTTAATACTCCTGCCGACATTACAAAGGATAGATGCGGAACACCCAGTAAGTTTATGTCGAACTTTTTAAAGCCCAGCGTTTCTTCAACACTGAACAATTTAACCCCAATAAACTCTGATAATATAGCATTTGCTACAAAAAAGCTACCCAGAATGAGTAGTAAACGGCTTTCTTTCGTCTTAAAAGTCATAGACTATAAATCTATAAATAAATAGCAGATTTAGCATAACAATCATCGTATTTTTAACAGGGCTAACACAAAGATTACGCAGCCACTCGCTTTAATCGTTCAATAATAAAATATGATTTTTACAATCGTTCGACGGTAAAAATAGGTTAGCAAATTAAATCTCCCAATCTTTGCGCTAACAAAATCTGGTAATCTTCATGGCTAAAAAACAACACTTCTATCTCATACTCATTTTAGGTTCATTGGCAGCTCTTGGCCCCTTCTCTATTGATATGTACCTACCTGGTTTTGTTGATATTGCAAAGGATTTAAGAAGTAATGAATCAACTGTAGCCCTATCATTATCAAGCTTTTTTATCGGGATTTCTGCCGGCCAGTTATTGTATGGTCCGCTATTAGATAAATTTGGGAGAAAGAAACCGTTATATTTTGGTTTAGCACTTTATATCCTTGCCTCTTTTCTTTGTTTGGCTGTAACTGATGTTAATCAACTAATTGTTTTACGTTTTGTGCAGGCCATTGGAAGTTGTGCCACAGCTGTAGCCTCTGTTGCCATGGTACGGGATCTGTTTTCGGTAGAAGAAAGCCCGAAAGTATTTGCTTCCTTAATGCTGGTGATCGCGGTTTCGCCTATGCTTGCCCCAACTGCAGGGGGCTACTTAATTTCGGCCCTGGGCTGGAAATATGTGTTTGTATTTTTAGGATTGATGGCCGTTTTAATGCTCCTGGCTTCAATTTTCAAGCTACCGGAGAGTTATAAACCTGATCCGAATTACTCTTTAAAACCAAAACCTATTTTAAACAATTTCTTTACCGTTTTAAAAGAGCCTCAATTTTACACCTATGCGCTAATCAGTTCGATTACCTTTTCGGGATTATTCGCCTATGTATCTTCGTCGCCTCAGGTATTTATGAAAATATATGAGGTAAGTAAAACAGGCTACGGCTGGATCTTCGCACTGCTTTCTGTATCATTTATTGGATCGAGTCAAGTGAACAGCTTGATACTAAAATGGTTTACCAGCAAAAATATTGTAACCTATGCACTTATTGCACAATGTATTTTCAGTTTAATCTTTTTGGTTTTCGCCTTAAATAACTGGTTAAATTTATATTCTACCATAGGCTTTATCGCCTTATTTTTGGCCTGCTTAGGTTTAATTAACCCAAATGCGGCTGCCTTGTCACTCGCTCCGTTTACCAAAAATGCGGGTAGTGCATCGGCCCTAATGGGTGCCTTACAAATGGGATTAGGCGCACTGGCCTCGGTAATGGTAAGTTTATTTAGCGAACACTCGGTTGTGCCTATGCCTTTGGTAATGACAGCAGCTGCGTTTATTGCTTTAGGCTGTTTGTTAATCGGTAGAAGGTTTATCACCACTGAAGTGGAGGCATCGCCTGATGCTGCTGTTGCAGCGCATTAATATTTTACCACAAAGACACCAAGAGGTTTTTAGTGCTATGTGTCGGCGAGGAATCGTCATTGCGAGGAGGCCTTTTCAGCCRACAAAGCAATCTTACAACTATCGCTAGTAGCGAGCGCTTTAAGATTGCTTCGTGCCTCGCAATGACGATTTATCTACGGAATCTATCAACAATAGCCTGTCGAAGGACTTGTTTAAATGCCACGCAAAGCGTTTCGATAAGCTCAGCGTGACAAGTTCGAATGGAATCACAAATATGATACAGTCTCTCCGTGTGTTGGAATTAAAACTATGGTACAAATAACTTGTAAATCAAATAGCAAACAATCGTACCCACTGCTGCGATGATGAAGCCGCTTAATCGTTTCTTTTTAATAAAACAGATTAAGATAATTCCTGAAATAGATACCAACGTCATCAGCACTGCCGAAATATCGATAATCCACGACCAGGCCTTACCAGAATCTCTTCCTTTATGCAAATCGTTAATCACAGCAACAACACCAAATCTGGTTGTGGTTAATTCGTATTTTCCGGTTTCACGATCAATAAAGGAATCGGCCAGGTAACCTGGTCCGTTAAAGGTTAAGCTCAGTTCCCTGTCATCTATCCTAAAATCGCTCAATGCGCCTTTAACCTCATGTTTACCCCTAAAAAATTCAACAATTTGTAACTTATTGATCTTATTGGTATCTGGTTGGTTTACCCATTTTAAACTTACTGATCCAGAATCTTTAGTAACCACTTCCTTACCAGAAGTAAACCAATCTGCATGATTTAAGGTTAAGCCCGATACAGCAAAGAATAGTAGAATCGTAAAACTCACCATCGATAAATAAATGTGCAACCAGCGTGATAAACCGGCTAAACGCTTTTTACCCTTACCTTTTCCATTATCTTTTTTAACCTGCTTTTTGCCCAGGCCGCTAGGTGCAACCGTTATCTTATTTTTTTGCGGTTCCGATTTTTCTGTAGTCAAGAGATGCTGATGTTAGTTCTGTATTTGGCGTTAATTCTATTCTTTTTGCTGAGCTGGTAAATTTCATTTCTTGAGCAATTACCTGATAAGTTCCATGTTCGCGGGCTACTTCAATAAAAACGGTGTAATTACCTGCTTTTACCAACTTCCCGCTATCGTCTTTTCCATCCCATGATAAGCTATATTTACCTGGGCCACGTGTTGCAGAACTTGTTGAGCTTAGTTTTCCTTCCGCTCCTTTTTTAAACTCATCGCCATTGGCACGGCTCCACGATTTTAAATCTGGCAACCAACGTGGTTTGTTATACCAAATAGCCAGATTACGCACTGGGCTTTTAGCTGCATCCTCAATCCATACTGCCACAAACGGACGACGGACACGTTTACCATCGTAATTAGCCCATTCTTTGCTTTTAATTTCTTTGCCATCTTTAGTGATTAACAAGTAGGCGATGTCATTTCTAGTCGCAGTCAATGCCTCGATCTCGGCAATAGAAAGTACATTAAAAGAAGTAGCCAAAGCACCTGCTTCACTAGCATCTGGGCCAATAACCGTTGCACTAATTATTTCCGAAGCAGGTTTTCCAGTACGTGGATCAACAATATGCGAATACCATTTTCCATTTACATTAAAACCCCTGCGGTAATTACCACTGGTTGCCACGGCCATATTCGACACTTTGACTGTTGTTAGTGCGGCATCGTTCTCGGCATCAGCTTTAGGGTTTGCTATTTCGATAGCTTCGGGCTGATTTCCTTTAATTACCATATCGCCACCAATATTCACAACCACGTTTTCAATTCCCTGGCTTTGAAGCGCTTTCTCAGCAGCTTTATTAATGATATAACTTTTTGCAAAAGAATTTAATGCCAATGGTGCATCATCCAAACGGGTAACCGTTTTATCCTGTTCGTTTAAAATGTAGTGTTTTTGTTTAACCAAAGTAACTGCATGCGCTAATGCTTCAGCAGATGGTAAACGATCTTCGGCCGCTGCTTTTTTCCAAACATCACCTATTACTTTAGCTGATGCATCAAGTGCGCCATTGGTTAATACTTTATAATGCTCAAATTGCTTTAAAACTTCAAACAAATCTGCCGAAACTTTGGTGGTTTGTTTACCATTGCTCATCCATTTACTAAACTCGCTGTCAGCTTTATAAGCACTTAAAATATCATCTAACCTATCTATTTCGTTTAATGCACGCGCTTCGGCTACATCTGCATCGGCCTGATTGGTTGTTTTAAATTTTAATTCTAAGGATGTGCCCAATACATTTTCGTAGTTGGAAACAAATGTTCTTAAAGCTTTTTTCGGGCTAACAAATGCAGATGCACTTATTACCAGTAAAAAGGCAGCGGTTAAGTGTTTAAACTTCATATTTAATGAATAATTGAGATTTTAAAATGCAAAGAAAGGGGTTTATCTGGAATAATTTTAAATAAGCGAAAATATATTTGAAATAATACAAAAATTCCGAACTAAAATTCATTGACAACCGCCTGTTTAATACGCTGGTTATTGACGTTAATTTAACACGAGGGTTTAATGATTCTTAAAATTTTCTCTTTATGCAGAATTGCAATCGCACGATCAAGTAGCGGGGCTTTTGGCATGGGTTTTTACGCTTTAAGCTTTTTTTTCCTATTTTCGCTTATAAGATGCTTAATATACAATCTAAACTTCCTGGCGTAAGTACCACCATTTTTTCGGTGATGAGTAAACTTGCCGCAGAACACAATGCCATTAATCTTTCTCAGGGATTTCCTGACTACGCCTGCGATCCAAAACTAGTTGAATTGGTAAATAAAGCCATGCAAGATGGTTATAATCAATATGCTCCGATGCCTGGTTCTGGTTTTTTAAAAGAAACCATTGCTGAGAAAGTTGAAAAATTATATAACATAAAATATAATCCTGAAACAGAAATTACGGTTACAGCAGGTGGAACGCAAGCTATTTTTACAGCATTGGCCGCCATTATCAATGCAGGTGATGAAGTTATCATTTTCGAGCCAGCCTATGATAGTTACGCACCTACCATTAAACTTTTAGGAGGCCTGGTTAAAACCTACGAGCTTGCCCCGCCGAGTTATGCAATTGACTGGGATATGGTTAAGAAATTGTTTACGGCCAAAACCACAATGATCATCTTAAATACGCCACAAAACCCAACGGGTAGTATTTTATCGTCAGATGATATGAAATCGCTTATTAAACTGATTACAGGAACCGATATTTTAATCTTGAGCGACGAAGTTTATGAACATCTAATTTACGATGAACAAAAACACCAAAGTGTAATGCTTTACCCTGAATTAAAGCAAAGAAGTTTTATTGTAGCCTCCTTTGGTAAGCTCTTACATGCTACTGGCTGGAAACTGGGTTACTGTTTGGCACCAGAGAAACTAACCAAAGAATTTAGGAAGGTACACCAATTTAATGTTTTCAGCGTTAATAGTCCCATGCAGCAGGCTATTGCCGATTATATTAAAGAACCAAAAAATTATACTGAAATAGGCACATTCTTTCAACAAAAAAGAGATTATTTCAGAAGTCTTTTRGCTGAAAGCCGTTTTAAGCTTTTACCTTGCAACGGTTCGTATTTTCAATGCGCAAGCTACAGCAGTATCAGCGATGAAAAAGACACTGATTTTAGTATGAGGCTGATCAAGGAATTTGGCGTGGCCACCATTCCGGTTTCTGCATTTTACCAAAAAGCAACCGATCATAAAATTATCAGGTTTTGCTTTGCTAAAGAAAATGCTACACTTGCCTTAGCGGCAGAGAAATTAAAAAACGTTTAACCAGACTAAACCTATATACAATGGAAACACCTGTGTACACTCAAATAGAAAATCTGAAAGTAACTGTCTTTCAGGCCTATCTTTTTTGGGAAAACATTGAGAAAAACCTTTTGAATCTGGCACTTAGATTATCGATGGGTGTAAGGGAGAAAACCGATATTATTATTTTACCCGAAATGTTTAACACAGGTTTTAGCATGAACTCTGAAGCCTTAGCCGAAGAAATGGGTGGAAAAACGATGCAGTGGATGCAAAAAATGGCACATCAGTACAACTGCGTAGTTACGGGAAGCATCATCATAAAAGAAAACAATCAATATTTTAACCGTTTAATCTGGATGGAGCCAGATGGTAAAAACCAGCATTACGATAAACGCCATTTGTTTGGCATGGGTGATGAAGATCACCACTTTAGTCCGGGTAAAGAAAAACTTATTGTCGAACTTAAAGGATGGAAAATCAGATTAGCCATTTGTTACGATTTGCGTTTTCCGGTTTGGTTACGCAATGTAGATCAGGAATACGATATCTTACTCTTAGTTGCCAACTGGCCTGATAAACGATCGGCACATTGGAAAGCATTAATTCCGGCCAGGGCAATAGAAAACCAAAGTTATGTTATTGCTGTAAACCGCGTTGGGCATGATGGAAATCAGATTTACCACAGTGGATTATCCATGTGCTTAGATCCTTACGGTAATACCGTTTATTATAAACCGGAAGACGAAGATTTATATACATTCAGTATTAATTACGAAGAATTGGTCAAAATCAGAAGACAATTTCCATTTTTAAAGGATGCAGATCGGTTTACCATTAGTTAAATTAATAACACCACAAACAATAACCACACACATGTTTAACCGCCGCAAATTTATAAAAGCATCTGCCCTATCGGCTGGATTGCTGGCTATTGATAAAAGTAGTATCGCTAATGTAATTCCGCATGAAGAAACAAAAGCAGAAAATTTCCCGATTGTAATTTCGACCTGGGACTTTGGAATTGCGGCTAATGCTGATGCATGGAAGGTCTTATCAACCGGTGGACGTGCCTTAGATGCTGTAGAGCAAGGCGTTTGGGTACCCGAGGCTGATGAGAACAACCAATCTGTTGGATATGGTGGTTTGCCAGATCGCGATGGACACGTTACCCTCGATGCCTGTATTATGGATGAACTCGGTAACTGTGGCGCCGTTTTAGCACTCGAACATATTAAACATCCTATCTCGGTTGCGCGTAAAGTGATGGAAAAAACGCCGCACGTAATGTTGGCTGGCGATGGTGCTTTGCAGTTTGCGTTAGAACAGGGTTTTAAAAAAGAAAACTTACTTACTCCTGCCAGCGAAAAAGCTTGGAAAGAATGGTTAAAAACGGCGAAATATGCGCCTGTAATGAACATCGAAAATAAGCTCTACCAGAAAGCTGCGCCGCAAAAACTTCCTGGAAACCAATATAATCACGATACCATTGGCATGCTCRCAATTGATGCTAAAGGAAACATTTCTGGTGCCTGTACAACCAGTGGCATGGCCTATAAATTACATGGAAGAATTGGTGATAGCCCGATTATAGGCGCTGGCCTTTACGTAGACAATGAAGTTGGCGGTGCAACTTCAACAGGTGTAGGTGAAGAGGTGGTAAGAAACGTTGGATCATTTTTGGTGGTAGAATTAATGCGTCAGGGTTATACTCCCGAAGCCGCCTGTAAAGAAGCGGTAATGCGTATCATTAAAAAGAAACCCGAAACTGCCAAAAACATACAGGTAGGATTTTTAGCTATCAACAAAAAAGGCGAGTATGGTGCCTATGCCATCCAGAAAGGTTTTAGCTATGCCGTTTGCAATGCAGAAAAACAAGATCTTTTAATCAAAGGCAAAAGCTATTATTAATATGTTGAATTTTCCCAAACGATTAACAAAAATGAAACGGTAAATGGGATTATTATCCAAAATTTTCGGAAAGAAAAATGTTGCCGAGCGAGAGGGTGAGCCAGATATGGTTTATGTGCCGAGCGAAGATGAACGCATGAAATGGGCGATCGAAAAAGCCAATTTAACCCTTTGGTATTTCGAAGAAAGTTTAAAAAACAAACAACCTTACCAAAATTATTTTTCTATTAAAGTACTCATTACCGATGGTGATGAAGGCGAACATATTTGGTTAACAGACCCACATTTTGACGATGAAGGAAACTTATTTGGTACCGTTGGAAACGAACCGGTAAATATTCGTTCTGTAAAATTTAATCAAAAAATCGGCATAAAGCGCGATTTAATCTCTGATTGGATGATTATTGAAAACGGCAGATTAATTGGCGGTTATACCATACGGGCCATTAGGGATGGCGTTGCAGAAAAAGAGAAAGCAGCATTTGACAACAGCATAGGTTTATATATTGATGAGGGCGTTGATCATTTCAAAGCCAATCTCGAAACACCGGAAGGTGCAATTCTGGCGATTGAAAAAGCCTACAACAATAAAGATATTGATGCTGCCATAGCCTGTAAGGATTTTTTTGAAGAAGCTAAATCCTTACTTTCTGTGATGAAAATGGAGATTGATCAGGATATCATCAACGAAACTGCCGAAGTGCTTAAACTATCTTTCATCAACAATATAGAAGAACATGGTTTTCCTGATTTTTCCACTATCCAAAATGCTTTTCCGGAACGTAAAAAAGTTGACGAAACCCATTGGGTAATTACAGAGGTATGCTGGTATCCGGATGGCGGAAAATCAGTGCAGTTACTTAACACCTACAAATCGCCAAAGGGATGGGTAGTTTTAGGGCCAGCAGGGCCACAGGAATAATTTAAATTAATAAATCTATATAATGAATGAAGTGGCAATTGGTTGCTTAGAAGTATGTGCTAATTCCTATCAATCGGCATTGGCTGCGCAAAATGGTGGAGCAAAAAGAGTGGAGCTTTGTGATAACCTGGCAGAAGGTGGTACAACACCAAGTTATGCTCAAATTGCCCTGTCTAAGAAAAACCTATCCATCGAAGTTTGGCCAATTATCCGTCCGCGTGGAGGCGATTTTCTATATTCCGAAATCGAATTTGAGTTAATGAAAGAAGATATAAAAATCTGCAAATCATTAAATTGTGAAGGTATAGTTACCGGAATACTTAAAGCAGATGGCACTATCGATAAAGAAAGGTGTGCTGAATTAATTGAACTGGCTAAACCTATGGAGGTGGCTTTCCACAGGGCATTTGATATGAGCAACGATATGAATCAGGCATTGGAAGATTTAATCGCACTCAACATAAAAAGGGTACTTACCTCTGGAGGTGCTTCTTCTGCGATTCTGGGAGCAGAAAAACTAGCACAGCTTGTAAAAAAGGCCAATGGCCGGATTACCATCATGCCTGGTGCAGGTATAAATGAAAACAATATCAAAAACCTTATTAATCAAACGGGTGCCAGGCAATTTCATGCTTCAGCAAAGGAATTTGTGCCAAGTAAAATGGGATTCAGAAATACGGAAACCAAAATGGGCAGTATTGAGGATGAATATCGATACGAACTCACTTCCGAAATAAAAGTAAAGGCTTTGGTAGATGGTATTACCAGTACAATAAATAAATAATTAATTTCAATCGTCATTTCGACCGTAGTGTTCCAAAGGAACTCTTTCGGAGGAGAAATCTTTGTACTTTCTAA
>NZ_JBFTQI010000337.1:0-6129 GCF_056398925.1 Pedobacter sp. 01T416_2 | reverse complement strand
ACATTTAATTTATATCTATCAGGATAAACCAATTGTAACCGTCGTTCTACATTGGTTAAACCAACCCCTCCCTGCGCATCTTTGTTCTGTTGGTTCTTTTTATTTACTACACTAAAATGCAAAATCTTCTGGTTGGCAATGATATTGATTTTTACCGGTTCGGCCGGATCAGTTACTACCCCATGTTTAAATGCATTTTCTACAAATGAAATCAACATTAAAGGAACAATTTTTTGATTGTCAATTTCGCCGTTTAAGGTAAGCTCGATATAGGCACCATCTTTAAACCTTATTTTTTGCAATTCGATATAACTGGTTAAATAGTCTACTTCTTTGCTTAGCGCTACCGTTGGCGTATTGCTCTCATAAATCATGTAACGCATAATTTCCGAAAGCTTCATAATGGCATCGGCAGTTTTATCCGATTTTTGATAGGCTAGTGAATAGATGTTATTAAGCGAATTAAAAAGAAAATGCGGGTTTAGCTGCGATTTTAAAAACTGGAGTTCCATTTCGCGGCGTTCGCTTTCTAAATTCCGCTGGATCCTTTCGCTTGCAAACCAATCGATCGTAAATTTGATAATACAGCTGCAGATTAAGAAAAAACCTGATAGGAAAGTAACCATGATCACAAAATTATGAACAGGTATGTCCATACGTTTTCCTTTGGCATTTACTGCAGTTAACACATCATCCGGATACAATACCGCTATGGCTGTTTTAGCAACAACAGACACCGCAATTAATAATAGAAATGCTAATACGTATATAAAATATTTCTTCCTCTTCTTGATCAGTTCAGGAATTAAGAAAATATAATTAATGTAGAAAATTGAAATATTGATTATTCCATATACCACATAGCTGATAAAATAATCTTTAGCTGTATGTATTGAAGTATCAAAAATATTCATCCCAACAATTAGCATTACAATAATTGTCCAAAAAATAGCATGTAATATTAAAGGCCCCTTACTTTGTTTCATTAGAAATATATTAAATGGTTATGAAAGCTGATATCCGTTTAATAGACACATATTCTTTCATGCATCCAAAATAAATAAAGTTTTATCGATTTACTTACACAATCTACCAACGGGCATTTTTTTTCTACCAACGGCCCAATAGGCAAATTTTATCGACAAACGCCAAAAATGTCTGTTGATCTAGAATCTTGAACACTTGGTATAATAGATTTTAGCAGGTTGTTTTTCTTGAGTTTCTTTGAATCATCAAAACGAAAACAAAATGAAAACATCATCAGCAATTAACTTAAAAAATCAAACAGTAATTACTGATGGTATTTTCGCAACCGCTCAAATAAAACTATCGATCATGAAAAAGTTAGCAAACACATCACCATTTTTACTTTTATTATTACCTGTATTTATGATGATTATTTTAACACTTACCGTTAGCACCAATCAGAATGATGCAGAAATAGTTGTAAAACCTACAAAAACACCTGGTTCTGTTGTGAAACAAGTAACTGCTATTTTTAAATAGAAACAATGGGTAATTACGCTATCGAAACAGTAGGTTTAAACTTTAACTTCGGCAACCAGGTTATTGTAAAAGATCTCTCACTACAAGTACCAAAAGGCAGCATTTACGGCTTCTTAGGTCCAAATGGGGCTGGAAAAACAACTACTATAAAAATCTTGCTTAACCTGCTCAAATCGCCTTCTGATCAGGTTTTTATATTCGGTAAAGAAATAAACAGTAACCGTATAGCTACCCTTAAACGCATTGGCGCTCTAGTAGAACAGCCAGCCATTTATGGGCATTTAACAGGGAAAGAAAACCTCATTAACCGCTGTATTCTGTTAGGCATAAAAAAAACGAAAGCTGATGAAATGCTGTCACTAGTAGGTTTGACAGAAGCAGCAAATAAAAAAGCCAGTAAATATTCGTTAGGTATGAAACAACGGCTAGGCATTGCGCAAGCACTAATTTCAGACCCAGAATTACTCCTGCTGGATGAGCCTACAAATGGTTTAGATCCAAATGGCATTATTGAGGTCCGGAACCTCATGATCGATTTAGCTACAAAACACCAAAAAACAATATTGGTTTCAAGCCACTTATTGGCAGAAATAGAAAGAACAGCAACCCATGTTGGCATTATAAACAAAGGTCAACTATTATTTCAAGGCACCATTAACGAACTTCATTTACTGAGCAAACCTGTGCTCGAAATCGAAGTCGASAAGATCGAAAGCGCAAGTTCCCTTTTAACCAAGTCGGGTTATGAAATTATAGCAAAAACCGAAAAGATAATTACTATACCATTTACTTCATCACAAAAAAGTGGAGAACTAAATACATTACTTATCCAAAATGGTTTTACTGTAAGCAGTCTTTACCAGCAAAGAAAAGACCTCGAAAATTTATTCCTTGATATTACCAAAACAAACTAACATGCACGCTCTTTATATTTCTTTAGTATCAGAATTTTACAAATCCAGAAAAACCTTAGCTTTCTGGGCAGCGATATTATTACCAGTTATTATATGCGGGTTGATCAGCTTTGGTTTTTATTCCGACGCTGAGAAAATCATCGCCAACCATTATCCTCCAATGATATTATGGGCACATTACAGTGGAGCAGCACTCGGCGTAATGGGATTCTTAATAATGCCCTTCTATGTTATATTCATGGCCTTTTCGGTCAATAATATCGAACATAAAAACGATACCTGGAAAATGTTATTTGCCCAACCCTTAAATAAATTTTCGATTTATGCGGCTAAATACCTGTATGCTGTGTTGTTAATATTTATCTGTTTATTCCTATTTGCTACACTTACTTACGCCTTTGGCCACTTATTACAGGTATTGGTGCCTAAGCTTAATTTTAATCAGTACAACCCGCTAAATATCCTGGTTAACTCTTACGGCAAATTATTCTTATCATCTTTAGGCATTTTATCGCTACAGTTCATATTAAGCCTGCTATGGAGCGATTTTCTTAAGCCGATGGGCATTGGCTTTATTGGAACCATTATGGGCATTATTACCGCAAATGTAGGGTGGAAATATGCTTACCTGATCCCTTATTCATTACCTGCTCTGTCTTTAAAGATGACTAAGGTAAAAAAAGGAGGCGATCCGCTGGATTTTCCGGTTTTTACGCAGGAAATATGGACAAGCTTGATTTATGCTTTGGTTCTTTTCATTATTGGCTATTTTATTGTAACCAAAAAGAGCATAAAATAGTTTCAATCTGTAAATTTCTTGTACCAGACAATGCGATATGTAAAAATCTCATTGGATAATAATTTGAAGTGGTTTAAAGTGTATTTTAGATCAAAATCAACCACCAAATTATTCATAAAATGATCAAAAAATTTACAATCACCGCATTGGCCTTTGGCCTGTGCTTTTCAGCTTTTGCGCAAGACACCCCTGACGCAGCTGTAGTACAAAAAATAAGAAAGGAAGGTTTAGAAAATTCGAAGGCAATGGATATTGCTTTTAATTTAACTGATGTAAGCGGTCCCCGTTTATCAAACTCTCCGGGATTAAAAAAAGCACAGGATTGGGCTGTGAAGCAACTAAGCGATTGGGGATTAAAAAATGTACATCTTGAAGCCTGGGGAACTTTCGGTAAAGGCTGGCAGATAGACAAATACTATGCCGCCACTACACTTCCTTACTATCATGCCATTATTGCCTCTCCTAAAGCATGGACACCTGGTACAAATGGCCCGATCAAATCGCAGGTCATTTTAATCAAGGCCGATAGTGTTGCCGATTTAGCAAAATATAAAGGCAAATTGGCCGGAAAAATCGTTATGATGGATCAGGGTACCCCTCTAACAAGTGGCATTAAGCCCGATTTTCTGCGCTATGCCGATACTACCCTGGCACAAATGGCCGCAGCAAAACCACAACCTGCAGGCCCAAGACAACGCCCTAATGGCGGGCCAATGGCCGATAGAATGGCACAGATGATGAAAATGCGTGAAATCCGTGCGGCAATGAGTGCCATGCTGGTAGAAGAAAAAGTAGGTTTAATTTTAACTTATGCCCGTGGAGGACAGGGGACGTTTTTCACCAGTAACGGTGCTTCTTATGCTTTGGATGCAAAACCGGTATCGCCTGAACTTGAAGTTGCAGCAGAAGATTTCTTGCATATATTGCGTCTTTTACGTGCTGGCAAGCCTGTAGAAATTGAAGCTGACATCAAAACCTCATTTTACGATCAGGATCCTCAAGGATATAATGTAATTGCCGAAATACCTGGGACCGATAAAAAACTAAAAGATGAAGTGGTAATGATTGGCGGGCACTTCGATTCGTGGCATGCGGCAACGGGCGCTACAGATAATGCAGCAGGTTCTACCGTAATGATGGAAGCCATGCGTATTTTAAAAGCGATAGATTTTAAACCAAAGCGCACCATCCGTATTGCACTTTGGAGCTCAGAAGAGCAAGGTTTATTTGGATCGAGGGGTTATGTGGCAAAACATTTTGGCGATCCGAAAACCATGGTATTAACACCAGACCAGAAAAAAATATCAGCTTATTACAACCTCGATAATGGAACAGGAAAAATCCGCGGCGTTTACTTACAGGGCAATGCAGCCGCTGGTCCAATTTTTCAAAGTTGGTTAACACCTTTTAACGATCTTGGCGCTACCACCATCACCATTAATAACACAGGCGGTACCGATCACCAAGCCTTTGATGCCGTAGGTATCCCAGGTTTCCAGTTTATTCAGGATCCTGCCGATTACAATACCCGTACCCACCATAGCAATATGGATACTTATGATAGGCTTGTTGAGGATGATTTAAAACAGGCAGCAACCATTATCGCTTCTTTTGTTTACAATACTTCGCAGCGCGAGGCACAGATCCCAAGAAAAGAACTACCTGCTCCACAACCCGCAAGACCTTAAAGCAATATAGTATATAAACAAAAGCCTGCTGATTTGACTTTAGTATCAAATAGCAGGCTTTGCTGTTTAGAATGAGAGGTTATGCGTATCTTAACCTTTATAAGGATAATATTCTTTCTTTAAAGGCCCAAACAATTAATTGATAAGAATTTTTAAGATCGAGCTTTCTTACCATATTTCTTCGGTGCGTATTAACGGTATGCTCGCTGATAAAAAGCATTTCGCCAATTTCTTTACTGTTGTACCCCATCGATAACAAGTGTACAATTTCAACTTCCCTTTCGCTGATCGAACTGTGATTTTCCCGTAACAGGATATTGTTTATCATTTTTGAAAGAATTAAATGGTTAATGTTTCTATAATCAAGCTCTATTAAAAAATCAGACTTGTTTTAAAATAAGTTCAAAATATTTGTTTTAATAGGGCCCACGGCATTCATCGTTTACAATCACAAATTATTCAGCTGTTATTGTATACCAAAAGTAGTGGTACGTCGCAATTCGCCGTTAGCGCAAAACGCCTTAAATGAAAGGGTATTTTTACGGTATTTTAATTGCAAATAGCTCTTGCCGAAACCCTTATTATTATCGATTTTTAGAGAAAATCAAACAATAAATTTATGAGTCAAAAATTAAATTCGGAACCTATCGATAAGAAGGTTGCGCAGGCCATGGTTGATGCCTATGCTGTCGAGGCAAGAAAATTCCCACAATCTTTCACTAAAGCAGTATGGTTTCCGGCAGAACAGATAATGGAAATTGCAAAATTAATGAGCGAAGGAAAATATGATGGGTTAAGGCTCTATTTTGCGCAATATACCGATGTTTTACCTGAAGGGGTAAAAAGTGGGTATGCAGGTAAAAACACTTTGTTATTGGTACCCACTATGGCATGCGAAAGCAATGATGAAGAGCATCAGGATAACCTTGATGACATAGGAAACAGAGGTCAGGGCTGTCCAGAATTTTGTGAAGGCACACAATTATAAAGCATGAGGTACTTAACTCCTATATTTATAGCAGAAGTTATCTGTTTTATAGCTGCTATTGCAATCATATGGAAAGATAAACATGCTTTTGGGAAAGTAATTACCTGTTATTTAGCCATTGCATTAGTTACTGAGGAAGCCGCTGCCTATCTGGCTATAAGAGGTATACACAATTTATGGCTATTTAATATTTATATTGTTTTTGAAATCAGCGCAATATTATATGGCCTTTAC
>NZ_JBFTQI010000336.1:0-6131 GCF_056398925.1 Pedobacter sp. 01T416_2 | reverse complement strand
TTCCTACACTATCGGCAAGCTCAAAAAGCTCCTTTGCCTGCGCAGCTGTTGCCGTAAATGGTTTTTCAACCAGAATATGCTTATGCCTGGTTAATGCCGCTTTCGAATGCTCATAATGAAGATTATTGGGTGTATTAATAACAACCAATTCTATTTCTGCATCATTTAAAAGCTCATCAACGCTATTATAACTTGTAATATTGGGATAATCGTTAACTGCAATTTTATGGCTGCGTTCTACTATAGCCTTTAAATTAAACCCACTATGTGCCTGTAAAAAAGGAGCATGGAAAACCTTCCCCGACATGCCATAAGCTAATAAACCGGCATTAATTGTTTTATTGATATTCGTATCCATAGGTTATAAATGTAGCTAAAAATACAATTACGATTCAAGCTTTATGTTAAAACAGCAAAGCTTTTACTTATGCCTTACACCTTTTTACATTATCTTTGCAAGATATGAAGCCGTCGGAGATTAATGCCAAGTGGAAAGTTTTACAGGAAAAGATTTCAAAGGAATTTGATTCGGATTTTCCTGATTTAAAAGTAATGCTTTTTCTAATTGGTGTTCAGGAATTGGGCAAAGGGCCAAAGAAATACAGCAAACGCCAAAAAGAGGAACTGATGCACATTGCTACCTGCCGTTTATTGAGCGAAATGGGCTTTTATGAGCTTGAGGGCTTAGATCAGGATGGCTGGCCACACTGGAAATTAATTAAAGCAATACCTCCCTACACCATGCTCGAGCAGGAAATGCTGATGAAATCGCTTGTGGTAAGTTATTTCGAAGATATTTATTCTTAGTAAGCAGTTTTTAGCCACTTTTGCCTAACACGATTGTCATACTGAACTCGTTTCAGCATCCTTCCTGCTAGATAGACCCTGAAATAAATTACCTTCGGTGAGCTCGCTTAATCCTCGGTTTACTGCGTAGCTTTTCGCTGCGCTACAGGTCATGGTGAAGAACAGGGAAAGATATAAGATTCTTTCTTTTTGGAAAGCAAGGCCATTTGCTTTTTTTAATGTCAGCCGGGCTTTTCGCTATATCTCCCAATCCGATGAAGAATCGGGATCGGGAGGATGCCGCTTCAATCCCGTTTAGATCATTCAGTTTGTGCAAGTATTTGGGACTGCAGGGCGGTTAGAAAACTTCGTAAGTTTGGCGTGGCCAGCACAAAACCCAAGTTAACTAAACCTGATAGAAACGGAAAGTCCGTAACGAAGTGGAGGCTTGAAGTGGCTAGCAGGGCTTTCTGAACCGATGTGCACAGGAACCTGCTTTTCAAAAAACAGACTAGTTTATTATCTAGTGTCAGATGGTAACATCTGACACCACAACTAACTCTGCAAGAAAACTTACGAAGTCTATCAGACTCGCAGCCCAAGCCGACTTCGTAAGTTTCATGCGGCAACAAAAAAAACCCGGTGGAGTACACCGGGGCTGCATTTATAATGACCTCATAGGTAGAGGGAAATTGCGATATTATCCTTGTTTCTGTGCTGTCGCTTTTAATGCATCGTTAGCAACGATTACAATCTCTACACGACGGTTAGCTGCACGGCCTGCATCAGTTTCGTTATCTGCAATTGGCTCAGCAAAACCTTTACCAATGGTAACTAACCTTGATGATGGAACACCTTGAGATACCGCATAAGCTTTAACCGCTGCTGCTCTTCTTTCCGATAGGCCCATATTATATTGTTCTGTACCACGGCTATCGGTATGACCGATAATTTTGATATCAGTATCAGGATATTGATTTAATGAAGAAGCTAAACTCTGGATGTTTGTTTTAGCCGCATCTTTCAAAGCCGTTTTATCGAAATCGAATAAAATACCACTGTCGAATTTTACAATAATTCCTTCACCTTCACGAATAACTTCTGCGTTAGGAATAGCTTTCTGAATTTCAGCTGCCTGTCTGTCCATTCTACGGCCGATAAAAGCTCCCGCTGTACCGCCAATAGCACCACCAATTAGTGCACCTACTGCTGTATTACCGGCTTTTTTACCGATCAATGCACCAATAACACCACCAGCTGCAGCACCAATACCAGCTCCTTTTTGTGTTTTAGTTAAACTATCACAACTTTGGAATGCCATCGAACCTACTGCTAACCCTATACTTAATGTCGCTATTCTTACTTTTGAAATACTCATAATAATCTAGATTTATAATTTCTACTCCTTATATTCAAACACAATGCCAAAAAATTACCGAACTGTATTTTCTGTCTGTTTTGACCAAATTTTACCCTAAATAAAAATTATACGCACAAAAAAAGAGTTCCCGAATAACGGAGACTCTTCGATAATGTATCATTCTTAGTACAAAAACTAGGCAGAGAAATAACTCTCCAACTCTTTCAATGTATTTTCGTCTGTTTTAAAATCTTTAATTACCTGCCCTTTTTCAACCAAAATGATCCGGTTACAAACGTCGGTAACGTGGTTTAAATCATGACTGGAAATAAAGGTAGTCATGTTGCCTGTTTGCTCTTTCAACAATTTCTTTAAACGGATCTGCGTGGTTGGATCGAGGTTGGCAAAAGGCTCATCTAAAATTAAAATTTCTGGCTTCTGCATCAGGGCAGCCGCAATTCCTACTTTATTCTGATTTCCTTTACTAAAATCGCGGATGTATTTTCCACTGTTTAATATTTCTCCATTAAAGAACTCACCGTATTGACTTAGATAGGCAGAAACATCTGCTACACTTAAGTTATTCAAACTGCCAATAAAAATAAAATACTCCTCAGGGGTTAAATAATCAATCAGAAAACCTTCATCCAAAAATGATGCAGTATAATTCTTCCAGTTATCGTTGTGCATTACATTTTCGCCTTTTGATAAAACCTCTCCATTAGTTGGACGGATTAAATCTAAAAGCATCCGGAAGAAAGTGGTTTTACCAGCGCCGTTATTTCCAACCAAGCCAACGGTTTCGCCAGCGGCAATCTGCAGATCTTCGATGTTTACAACGGTTTTATCGCCATAAACTTTTTGTAAATTCTTAACTTCTAAAATCATAATTATTCTCTAAAGCCTTCGGCTATTTTATAACGTTGTAATTCTAATCTTTTTGCAATATAATTAACCCAAAAGCCCCTCAGCAATAACATAGCCAGGCCAAAAACAGATACAGCAACCAATCCCCAATAAGGTTTATCGAGTTTGCCAAAAGGCAAATAAATTAAAATGGGGGTAAGTGCATAAGGGAACATTAATAGCCATTGCGTAGCCCCCGTACCCTGATAGTTAAAGCTTGCCGCTTTGGTAATATCTAATCTTTTATAGTTTAACGTAGCAAGGTAAAGTACTACTACAGTTCCGAAACCAATATTGTATAAATAGGCCGCCAAGTGTAAGAGTAATAACTTCGGACTTAAAAACCCATAAAAACTCGCCAATAAGGTAATAATGGTACAGCCAATGGTAAATAGTAAAAATTTAGCCCTGATGTAATCTTTAAAATTGATTTTATTGGCTAATATCCCGTCAAAATGGGCACTTTGCCATGCAAACATAAACTGGCCATAAATAATAATAGAAACACCAGTCATAAAAATTGCACCGAACATCATTTGTCCGAAAGCATCGCGATCTATTGCTTTTTCTTTATAAAAAATAAAGCCGTAGAACAGGAAGAAGAAACCAAGAATAACCGAAGAACGAGGGCGTTTGTGGCGAAGGATTAATTTCAGCTCTAAAGCTGCCAGTTCGCCAACTTTACCAAAGCGGTTAAGGAAAGCATAATCGGTACTGCCTTTTTTCTCTTGCTTTGTACTTAATTCTTCTACATATAAATTTTTACGCAAGAAATTAGAATTGAAGTAAAAAATACCAATGGCAGCAATTGTAAATACAAAACCATATAA
Source organism: Pedobacter sp. 01T416_2 (assembly GCF_056398925.1). NCBI lineage: Bacteria > Pseudomonadati > Bacteroidota > Sphingobacteriia > Sphingobacteriales > Sphingobacteriaceae > Pedobacter > Pedobacter sp. 01T416_2. The sequence continues at coordinate 2,249 of NZ_JBFTQI010000336.1, read as the reverse complement.
CGGCTGTGCAGCGATGGCCCTGAATACCACATCAGAACCTGCCATGATTGAAATAACCTTATAATATTCTAAAGCAGCAAAGGCAGCAATAACAACCAGGCCTAAAAAGGTATAAAGTGTATTGGTGATCGATTTCCGCTTGATGTACAACACCAGGTAGTTATTAAAAATCATGATCGAAAATATAGAGACGATGTACATGATGGTGGTAACTGCACCAAGGCTCGGAGCAATTTTGATGAAACAGAACGGAAGAAAAATAAAAAATGGCCAAAGGTTAAATGCTGAGAACAGTGCTTTAACATTTAAAAATTTAATGATCTTACTCTTCTGGATTTTGAGATGCAGGTAAGGAATGATACTTAATGTTGGCAACTCCTGAAACTGCATGCGCATGATAAAATCGAATGCAAAATAATAGAGGATAATGCCGTTAAAGCTTGTTAGAATGTTTTGATCTGGAAAAATTTTCGGAAGAAAAATACTCATTCCAAAGCCTACTCCAACGGCTACAGCAAAGAAATAGAGCATAAAAAAGCCCAAAACAATCTGGCCAGCAATACTACTGCCCCTGTTTCGCGAACGCCAGAAAGATTTTCTTTGATGGCTTAAAAAAGTACTCAGCATATTTAGTTTAGGTGTTTGATTTTAGTCAATATATCTATTAGTATGCATTCAGCAAAAAATGTTACACTAATATTTGTATTTGTCTTTCCAGTTTTGCTTAAGTTTTTCACGCAACTTCTCTTCTGCAGGGTTTTTTCCCGGATCGTAGAGTTTAGTGCCACTTAATTCTTCTGGAAAATATTCTTGTGGTGAAAAATTGCCTTCATATCCATGCGAATATTGGTAATCTTTTCCATAACCGATATTTTTCATCAGTTTGGTCGGTGCATTACGGATATGCAAAGGCACAGGCAAATTTCCAGTCTGCTTAACCAAAGCCTGTGCTTTATTAATGGCCTCATAAGATGCATTGCTTTTAGGCGAACTGGCCAGATAGGTTACACACTGCGATAAAATAATCCGCGCCTCCGGATAACCGATTACATTTACCGCAGTAAAACAGTTATTGGCTAAAAGCAGGGCATTAGGATTGGCATTGCCAATATCTTCTGAAGACAAGATCAGTAATCTACGGGCAATGAACAACGGATCTTCACCTCCTTCTATCATCCGGGCCAGCCAATAAACGGCGGCATTGGGATCGCTGCCACGGATGGATTTGATAAAGGCCGAAATGATATCGTAGTGTTGCTCTCCGGCTTTATCGTATAACGCAAGGTTCTGCTGTGCATGCGCCAGCACATTTTCGTTGGTAAGTACAATTTTATTTCCACCGATGCCATTAATGGCAATTTCGAGCACGTTTAACAATTTCCGCGCATCACCACCCGATAAACGGATCAATGCTTCGTGCTCTTTTATAGCAATATTCTTCTCTGAAAGAATGCTATCTTTTTTAATGGCTGTTTCCAATAAACCCGCTAACTCCGTTTCAGTTAACGATTTTAAAATGTAGACCTGACAGCGGGAAAGTAAAGCGGAGATCACCTCGAAAGATGGATTTTCGGTTGTGGCACCAATTAAGGTAACCAAACCTCTTTCTACTGCTCCCAACAAACTATCCTGCTGCGATTTGCTAAAACGGTGAATCTCATCGATAAACAGAATGGGTAGGCCTAAAAAACTATCCTTCAGCTGTGCGGCCCTGTCGATCACCTCCCGAATATCTTTCACGCCACTGTTAATGGCGCTTAAGTTAAAAAAAGGACGATCTAATGCCTGCGAAATAATATAGGCTAAAGTTGTTTTACCCACACCCGGAGGTCCCCAAAAAATCATGGAGGGAAGCTGACTGCTTTCGATCGCTTTGCGCAATACTGCACCTTCTCCAACTAAATGCTGTTGACCAACATATTCATCGAGATTTTGAGGGCGCATACGTTCGGCTAAAGGAGGCAGGTTTTGCATAATGGTAAATATATAAAAATTGAGTATTTTGTTTGTCGATAATTTACTAACCAAATATTGAAAGCATAACGCTTAGCTAAAACAAAAGGACGGATGCTTTAGTTCTAACTTATTACTATGGACATTAAAAACTTAGATCACCTTGTACTAACGGTTGCCAATTTAGAAAGCACCTGCAAGTTTTACAGCCTTGCCCTGGGAATGGAAATTATTGAATTTGGCGAAAACAGAAAGGCTTTGAAATTTGGGAATCAGAAAATTAACCTGCACCAATA
>NZ_JBFTQI010000335.1:0-6155 GCF_056398925.1 Pedobacter sp. 01T416_2 | reverse complement strand
AACCAAAGGTGTTTGCCTCCTGTTTCGAAATAGATTCTACAAAAAAAGCAGGCAGTTTTCAGGTAAGCAGAGATTTTTTAAGCAACCGCTTTCACTATCCTGCCGTTTCAGTACAACCGGGCTATAATCAGCAAAACCCATATAAAACCAGCGCACAGGTTACCGTCGAAATATTATCAGATACCCTGCACAAACCTGTCGGCATTATAAACTTAAAAATACCATCGTATGCTAAAACTTTATCGGGCGCAAAGCGTGATTCGGTTTTAAAACACATGATGCTACCCAGCGATAATTTTATTGCCGAACATTTGTTGTTGGTTTGCTCCAACCAGATTGGCGATACATTGAGTACAACGAAAGCTATCGATTACATTACGAAAAACTATCTTTCTTTTCTGCCCGATAAAGTAAAATGGGCTGATGGATCTGGTTTGTCCCGTCAGAATTTATTTACTCCACGTGATAATGTATACCTCCTTGATTCCATTTACAGGTTGGTAAACAATCCGGAAAAACTTTTTGGCCTGCTGCCAGCAGGCGGTAAAAGTGGTACATTAAAAAATGCTTACCCCAAAACCGACAAACCTTTTGTTTTCGGAAAAACAGGTTCGCTTGGTGGCGTTCATAATCAAAGTGGATATGTACTCACAAAAAAGGGCAAAACGTATATTTATTCTTTCATGAATAACAGTTTTGTAAAACCAACTGCCGAGGTACGTGCAGAAATGGTGAGGATAATCACTTATATACACAATACTTTTTAAGCATATGTAACATCAAATAACACCTGACCTATGAAAAAATTCTACCTATTGATTGGCATCTCTACCATGCTCATTATATCAGCTTGTAAGAAAAATGACCCCATAACAGAACCTCCCATCCCTACTACACCGTATGTACCCGACAACAGCTTTAAGATTGTAAGTTATTTCCCAAGTTACCGAGATCCAGCCGGTGTTGCAGATTCGAAGTTCAAAATGATTACACACCTCTTTTATGCCTTTCTAAATCCCAACACCGATGGAAGTTTAGCTGCGTTGGAACAACCCGGTCGATTTACAACCGTAATGCAAAAAGCAAGGGCAAATGGCGTTAAAACAGGCATTTCGATATCGGGTGCAAAAAGTATTTTTGTAACGATGGCGGCATCTGCAACGGCCAGAAACCTGTTCGTAAAAAATGTGCTAACTTTTGCCAAAACAAATAATCTGAACGGCGTAGATATGGATTGGGAATATCCAAGCACCAGCGATGGATCTGCAGATAATTATGTGCTGTTAATGAAAGAGCTTTCAGATTCGCTACACAAATACCATAAATTTTTAAGTGCGGCCATAACCCCTGGCGTATACGCGGGCAGTATTCGGGATGGATTAAAATTGGAAGTTTTTCCTGCTGTAGATTTCTTTAATATTATGGTGTATGATGGCATTGGCTGGGATAAAAATGAGCCTATACAACATGCATCCTATAACATGGCCGTTGCCAGTTTAAATTATTGGTTAAGCACCCGCGGTATGCCAAGAGAGAAAGCCCTTCTGGGTATCCCGGCTTATGGTAAAAATGCCAATAACTCGGCTAAGGCCTATCGCGATTTTGTAACAGCGGGGGCTGATGTAAGTTTAGATAATGCATTAATTGATGGCGTTCAATTTTACTTTAATGGAACCATAACCACCAAGAAAAAAGCTAAACTCGCTAAAGATATTGCGAATGGGATCATGTTCTGGGAATTCTACCATGATGACAATGGCGATAAATCTATTATCCGTGCTGCAAATGATGAGCTTGGACGAAACTACAATTAATATGAAGCCTAACTTTAAATCGATTGATCAACCTTTTTCTAACCACATAAATATTGAAGGAAACACCTATTTATATTTTGGGGGAACGGCTTATTTGGGCATTCCTAAAAATCAGAACTTTATTAATCTATATATCGAAGGGATTAAAAAGTTCGGTTTAAACAACGGAACAAGCCGTACCAACAACATTCAGCTTGGCATTTATGATGATGCTGAAAAAGTGGCAGCAGCACGGTATGGAGCAGAAGCTGCGCTAATTACTTCAAGCGGATATTTAGCTGCGCAGCTTACCGTTAAGGATTTATCCAGATTAGGGAAAGTAATTTATGGCCCAGCGGCACACCCTGCACTTTGGTTGGTAGAAAATCAAACCAAAAACGTAAAACTATTTCGAGATTGGGAGCAGGAAACGATTGAAAGAATAAATTCATCTGAAGAAAAAACCTGGATATTGATTAGTAATTCCATGAATAATCTTGTACCCGAAATTTATGACTTCGACTTTGTAAAAGAAATCCGTAAGGATAAAAATATAATCCTTGTTGTTGATGATTCGCATGGAATAGGCGTAACCAACGATGGTATGGGTGCCATCGTAAATCTTCCCAAACAAGAAAACATCGAAAATGTAGTGGTTGCCTCTATGGCAAAAGCACTGGGTGTAGATGCGGGCATTGTTTTGGCCTCCAATAAAATGATCAATAAACTTAAAAGTACCAATACCTTTATTGGCGCTTCTCCACCAAGTCCGGCAGGGCTTTATRCATTTATTCATGCCGAAGAAATATATAACAAAGCATTAAATAAACTGAAAAATAACATGCTGATGTTTGAAACGGCATTAAATCTTACCTGGAAACACGAATATGGCTTCCCGGTATATTTGCTGGGCGATGTTAATTTCTCAGAACGCCTTCTGCAAAGGCAAATCTTAATTTCATCTTTTCCTTATCCGAATCCTAGCGACGCGCCTTTAGATCGGATAGTGCTTTCCTCCTGGCATAAAAAAGAGGATATTGAAAGGCTGATAACAGCTATAAATTTTTAACCTTTCCTTATCCAATTAATTTTTCAATATTTATGACATGAAAAAACTGTTCGTATTACTGTCGTTAACGCTTCTCTTTGCTAATGTAATTTCTGCACAAACCACTAATGTTTGGATTGTTAGGCACGCAGAGAAAGATAAGTCTAACCCACAGGATACCAACCCCAATCTCTCCGATGAAGGAAAAGTTCGTGCAGGAGATTTAGCAACCTACTTAAAAAAAGTAAAATTTGATGTTGCTTTTGCCACGCCGACAAAAAGAACGCACCAAACATTGGATTCATTGGTGGTTCCGAAGGTAATCGATTATAAAGACATTAAATCGCTTGTAGACAGCATTAAAACCAATTACGTTGGCAAAACCATTATTGTAGCAGGCCATTCCAATACCGTACTCGAGATTATTGAAGCCCTTGGCGGCAAAAAGCCTAAAGAGGAATTAACAGATGATGATTACGATTACATTTTTGAACTGGCTGTAAAAGAGGATAAAGCGAAGGTAAAAATGGAACAATACGGGAGGCCGCATCATTTGTAGTTTGTGATGTTAGGCGTTACCACCTGACAATTAAAGAGCTAAAATTTAAATTTAGTGTAATATGGTAACATCTTACACCATGGAAAAAGGTTAGATTTCTCTATTCCACTTCGTTCCATCCGATAGCTATCGGATCGAAATGACGAAACTAATTCGGTATACTCCCAGCCCAATAAAAGAATGGCTATTGAACAAATTTACCATTGAGAAGTTAAGAAATTAAGGTTTTAAGAATGTAGGATCAGATCCTTAAACAAGTTCAGGATAACGCTCGTCCTAAAGATTACAGCCTGGCACTCAAACTAATGGACTATTAACTAATGAATCGATTAACCTCTAAAGCTTCTCAAAGGGAATATCCATTAAATCGTAGTTTTTCCAGCCCGAAAAATCATAGTGCCACCATTCATTTTCCAAAACATTAAGTCTGTATTTCGCCATTATTGTGATCAGAAAATCGCGGTTCTTCTTCGCCTCAGGTAATACCTTTTCGTATTTCGCTGCAGCAGCAGCCAAGAAACTATCGTAAGGTGTTGGCATTGTTATTTCTTTGCCCGTTTTCAGATCAATCAGGGTTAAATCTACGGCGCAGCCTCTATTATGTTTAGATCCTTTTGCCGGATTGGCTACAAAATTTTTATCGCTGGCTTTTTTATAAAATTCAACGGTAACAGCATAAGGCCGGTAACCATCGAATATTTTCAAGCCATAGCCTTTTTTATTTAATTCCTTTTGGATTTTTTTTAATGATTCTACTACTGGTTTTCGCGCAAAAGCCCTTGCCTGTTTATACATTACCTGCTGCATAAAATTATTCTTAGTGGCGTAGCGGATATCTAATTTGATATTGGGAATGGCTTTCTTGATTTCAACCAATTCGTTATTCGGGTCCGTTTTTACCGATGCGAGGTATTGATTATATGAACTCACCACCACCAGTTTTTTTATAGCGGAAGGTTTATTTTGGGCGCTAACGACCACTGAGAGGAAGAAAAATAACGTAAAGAGATTGAGTTTCATATAATTGGTATTTGGTATAGGTCATTACCGCTGTTAAGTCAAAACGGTTGTCAGTCTGAGCCTGTCGAAGACCTTTACATTTGATAACCAACAAAATGTCCTTCTACATGCTCAGGATGACATTTCATTGGTTTTATCCGCTAAATTAATAGTCTCGTTACTGCAAAGTTTTATTGATTCGAGACGACCAATAATTCAAGATCCTTAAATGGCAGATTAAACATATCAGCCAGATCTTTATTGGTACAGTTTCCCTGATAAATATATAGCGCTTCGCGGATACCAGGTGTATTCCATACCATATTCATTAAACCTCCGAATTCACCGATATCCAATAAAATTGGGGCAAAAATGTTCGTTAAAGCGTAAGATGCTGTTCTTGGCACACGCGAAGCAATATTTGGCACACAATAGTGAATTACATCGTATTTTCTAAACACTGGATTGGTGTGGTTTGTCACTTCAGAAGTTTCAAAACAACCGCCCTGATCAATGCTTACATCAATTACCACCGAATGTGGTTTCATCCGGGCAACCGTTTCTTCCATTACTATGCATGGACTACGCCCGTGGGTGGCTCTAATGGCGCCTATTACTACATCGCAGGTTACAATAGCCTTATTCAAAACAATAGGTTGCATTACGGAAGTAAACACCCTGCTTCCTAAATTATTCTGCAGGCGGCGTAAGCGGTAAATGGAGCTATCGAAAACTTTAACCTCGGCTCCCAATGCCAAAGCTGTTCTGGCGGCATATTCGCCAACCGTTCCTGCACCCAAAATAACAATCTCTGTTGGAGGAACGCCAGTAAAGCCGCCGAGCATTAAACCTTTTCCGCCTGTTACATTGCTCAAATATTCTGCAGCAATTAAAATAGAGGTCGAGCCCACTATTTCGCTCATGGCGCGTACTACGCTGAGTACATTACCTTCATCGCGAAGATTCTCAAAACATAATGCGTTAATTTTTTTATGCATCAATGCTTTCAGATAATCCTGCTTTAGCGTTCCGGTTTGCAACGAAGAAATTAGTGTTTGCCCTTTATGCATCATCTCAATCTCTTCCAACATGGGCGGTGCAATTTTCACCAGGATATCAGCATCGAAAACCTCTTTTTTGTTATAGGCAATTTTAGCCCCCTGCTCAGCATACTCGGTATCAGAAAAATTAGCCCCAGTGCCAGCGCCACTTTCCAGAACAACACGGTGCCCATTGTTTACCAATAATGCAACAGACAAAGGGGTTAATGCAATTCTATTTTCCTGGAAAGAAATTTCCTTGGGTATTCCTATATATAGACTGTTTTTTTTATTTCTGGTTTCTAGCTTTGCCTCTTGCGTTTGTAGTAAACCCTGACGAGCTATATCGGCCATTCCTTCGCGTAATCCTGTAGCCATGTTGAATTTAAAATTTTGATAGTTTTAGGTTGTTCAAGATAAGGAAAATCTGTTAATTTATTGATAACTAATTGTTATCCCTTCGAAAATCTGAATAATCTGCGGTTTTCATCCAGCACCTTTATCTCAATTTTAATATGTTTTTCGGGCAGCAACTCTTCCACTCGCTCAGGCCATTCTATTAAACAAACTCCACCACCATAAAAATATTCTTCATAGCCCAGATCATAAGCTTCGTGAATATCTTTTATCCTATAAAAATCGAAATGGAACACCGAACCTTTAGGACTTTCATATTCATTAACGATAGAATAGGTAGGGCTCGAAACCACATCGTT
>NZ_JBFTQI010000334.1:0-6158 GCF_056398925.1 Pedobacter sp. 01T416_2 | reverse complement strand
ATTTTACACCATTTCCTTCTGTCCAGGGTAAAGCAACCAACCAAACGGAGAAATTAGCTGCTGGTTTATTGCTGGCCAACTTAACGGTAAACTGTGTTAAGCCTGATAAATGAACTGCTTCTTTTAATGTAGGACTTACATAAAGCAAGCGATGTTCTGAATTTTCGGCTTTTGCCAGCTCACTGCCCGAAAAAGAAACATCATCTACTAAAGTTTCTGCAGATTGTTTCTGTGGTTTAGTGGTATATAGGCTTCCATGGTTCTTTCTTCCTGCTCCAAGGTAAAGTTTTACATTACTGGCATCTGGGTTTGGATAATCGGCGTATGGTGTTGGATTCGAATTAGGTTGATTTTCTCTCACAATCCAGGCTTTGGGATCTTTCTCCACACCGTTTTCAATTCCAAACAAATAACGGGTAAACCACCTGTTCATCATTTTCATTGGAGGCGGGCCACCATGTCCTTGCTGGTGATAATAAATTTGTACGGGTAAACCTTTGGCTTCAGCCGCTTTATAAATTCGATAGCTATGTTCAGGCATTACATTCCAGTCATTAAAGCCGTGCGACATCAGTAAGGCCGCTTTCATGGGTTTCATGGCATTTAAATAGTCTCTACCTGCCCAAAATTTATTGTAATCACCAGTTATACGATCCATTCCCTGGGCCATTTCTTCATCTCTTATTGTTTTATTTGCATATGCTCTTTTATCTTCTGCGCCACTGTGTATGTAATCGTATAAAACATCAACATCTTCTCCTAAATAACCGCCAGGACTTCTTACTAAGCCATTTGAACGATAATAATGATAGTAAGAGGTATTTGGCGCGATAGGTATGATGGCCTTTAGCCCTTCAACGCCGGTAGTTGCCGCTGCAAGCGGGATTGTCCCATTATACGAAGTTCCTGTCATTCCAACATTTCCCGTACTCCAATAAGCTTTAACTTTTTCGTTCCCATCAGCAGTGGTATAACCATTATCCTTTCCCCCCAGCCATTCGATAACGGCTTTTGGTGCTAACGATTCGTTTATTCCACCTACTGTTGGAGACCCTTGCGAAAGTCCGGTACCTGGCGAGGAAGAGTGTATTATAATAAAACCTCTTTTAACCCATTCTCTAATTAAAGAGTTTGAGATAATTGGTCTTTTGCCCGTGCGTGTTACCTCTGGGTGTACACGAGTTACAGCAGATTTTTCGCCAATTTCGTGCTTTACATCCCAAAATACACCTTTATCGTTTCCGGCCGTTCCGGCGTAATATGGGCTTGATTCGTAAATGACAGGTAATTTTAGTCCCTCTGTTTCGGTTTGGTAGGGACGTGTAACATCAACATGCATGCGGTCAGGTTTCCCATCGCCGTCAGTATCAAATGTTGTTTCTACCCATAAATCGGTACGGATCCACTTGTCGGGCGTATCGAATAAGGTTACAATTTGTGCTTCACCATCTTTAAATACAGGAATGGTTTTAGCGGCTTCATTTTTTTCTTGTGCAAAAGCAGAAAAAGCCAATGGAATTAATAAAAAGGGGAGTTTAAATAATTTACCTTTTTTAATATTAAGGTTTATCATGGTTTTTAGTATTAAAATAGTTTATAGTTGTTTCCTTTGTGTTGTAAAAACAAAAAACAAGGTTTTTTTTGAAATTTGCTGCTTCGAAATTAATTAATTATAGTTATATAATGCTATTTTAAAGCGAAGCTCCTTGTATTTGATCATCTGGATGAATCTGAACAGATACGCGGCCACTGATTATTATTTCTTATATTTGCCTTGCTCAAAGGGGTGCTTTTTGATCTTGCAATGTCTGTTGCCTTCAATTTGCTGAGATTATACCCATTTAGAGGTTTAAGCCAAAAGGTTTAAGGTATAGGGTTTAGCCTTAGGCCCTACACCCCCAAACCTTACACCTTCTAATGAACCTGATGCGGGTAATGCCGCCGTAGGAAGAGGTTAAAATTTACAAAACTGTTTCGCCCCGAAAACAGGATCTAATTATTTTTACTGGCTGCAAGGCAAATTATTGTAAATGAATTTTCAAGATTGGTTTAAGCTTTTTCAGGAGCAGATTTTACACACCTCATTAATCGAATGGTTGGCTGTAGGTTTTGGGGTATCTGAAGTTTTACTGGCGAAGAAGAATAGTATCTGGCTTTATCCAACAGGAATAATTTCGATCCTGTTATCGATGTTTCTACTCTTAAATGTAAAGCTGTATGCAGAAACCTTACTGAGCATTTATTATCTGGTGATGAGCGTTTACGGATGGATCATCTGGAAGAAAAGAAAACAGGACGGAGAAAATCAGGTTTCATGGTCGAGCAATAAAGAATTAACCATTGCTGTTTTAATTTCTGTGATTGGTTTCGGCGTACTTTATCTTGTATTGAGGCATTATACCGATTCGGATGTGCCTGTTTTTGATGCCTTTGTATCTTCAACAGCGTGGGCAGGTATGTGGCTGTTGGCCAAGCGTAAAATAGAAAACTGGATATTCCTGAACATTTCGAATATTGTTGCCATTCCATTGCTGTTTCATAAAAAGCTTCCACTCATGGCCTGTTTAACTACATTTTTATTCACCGTAGCCATATTTGGATTTTTAGACTGGAAGAAGATCATAAACAAAAGTAGACTCAAATTGGCTTAATTACCTTCCTAGGTAAAGCAAAAAATAATCATGCAAGAAACATTAAGCATCACCTGGCAAGAAAAAGTAAAAGCTTATGCAGCGCTTTCTGAAGAAATGGGTAAACTTCATCCCGAAATTTTAGAACTGGCCTATCAGGAAAATTGGTTTAAGCTTTTTGTGCCCGAAATTTATGGCGGACCAAACAAAAAACTTCCTGAAATTTTAAGATTGGAGGAAGAATTGGCTGAAGCTGATGGAAGTTTAGGCTGGACCATTACACTCTGTGCAGGTGCAGGCTGGTTTGCCGGATTTTTAAATCCTAAATTGGCTGCAGAGATTTTTGCTGATCGTGAAGTTTGTTTTGCCGGGAGTGGTGCCGTTGGTGGGGTGGCCATTAAAACGCAAAGTGGGTATCTGCTCAATGGAAAATGGAGCTATGCCAGCGGGGCATTGCACGCCACTATATTTACAGCCAATTGCACGCTTAAAAACGAAAATGGTGATGATATTTTAGATGAAAATGGAGAACCTGAAATAAAATCATTTATCCTTAAAAAGGAGGAAGTAAATATTTTACCCGGATGGTCTTACTTTGGTTTAATTGCAACAGGCAGTCATGCCTTTGAAGTTTGTGATTTAAACGTCGACGAAAATAGGACCTTTAAAATTAACCAGCATATTGAAGTGGCAGATTCAGGCTTTGATTATCCCTTTTTACAGCTCGCAGAAACCACGTTAACAGTAAACAGTTTAGGGATGACCAATCATTTTATCAAACTGGTAGAGCAATCTTTTTACTCGCGTTCTGGATTGGGGAGATATAATGAAGCGCAAATTTTGTTCTTTAACAACGAACTTAACCGTTGTAAAGAAGAGGTACTAGGTCTTCGTGCCAAATTCTACCATGCGTTTGAGGAGTCCTGGAATCAGTTAATGGGCGATGGTGAAATTAATGAGGATATCTTAATGGAGGTGAGTTCAATCAGTCGTAAATTGGCCCATGCCTGTTGGAAATCGGCAGCTACTTTATTCCCATACTGTGGCTTAGCGGCTGCAAAAAAGGAATCAGAAATTAATAGGGTTTGGAGAGATATTCATACGGCAAGCCAACATGCTTTACTTACTTTCGAAATTTAATTATTCCAAAAGCGCTGGTTTAATTTTATCTTTAAAATCAGTAGCAAACTTATTAAGTTTAGGTTGTATCACAAATGCACAATAAGGTTTCCCCTGATTGTTGCTAAAATAGTTTTGATGATAATCTTCAGCCTCATAAAATTCGGCTATAGGAGAAACTTCTGTCGCAATGGGCTTATCGAAAATATGTTGTTGGGTTAAATCTTCGATCATTTTCTCCGTCTGTTTTTTCYGATCTTCATTTTCATAAAAAACCACCGAGCGGTATTGCGTGCCAACATCATTACCCTGCCTATTTAAAGTTGTTGGATTATGGGTTTTAAAGAATACCAATAAAAGCTCATTGAACGAAATAACACTTTCATCGAATGAGATTCGAATTACTTCTGCGTGTCCGGTATCGCCGTTACAAATTTCCATATAGGTAGGATGCTTTAAATCTCCCCCCATATAGCCTGATGTAACCTGGCTTACTCCATTTAACGTCTGAAAAACGGCTTCGGTGCACCAAAAGCAGCCGCCGCCAAATGTTGCTGTTTGCATATCCTACGTATATAAAATCTATTCCAATTTTTAGATCAATCAAAAAAAGACATTTTTTTGATATTAAAGATTGGTTGGGTATCGATTATTCCTATAAGTTTTAAGGAGGTGCTATTTGGACAGCGCTTTAGGATAAATACTTCAATATCCTTAAGACTAGGTAATCTTAATTAACTACAGATAAAAAAGGATGCATACAGATATAAGAATCTGTGTGTATCTGTGATTAAAAATTAACTAAATGAAATTGATAAATACATCACAAAATGTATCTTATATAGCATGAAAACAAAAAAGCCTGTAATTACGATTACAGGCTTCTACTTTTATTGATATTGAATATATATCGGTTTTGGTGTAAGCTTTAACAGCTCTTCTGGAGTCATCAAACGCTTCGGATCTTTCTTTAGATCATTTTTGTAAAACAATTTAAAGCCAGTAAACTGTACAGGCTCGCCCTGTATAAAGTGGCGGTAGGTGCCTTTTTTCAATTCAGGTTCGCCCCATCCATCCATATGTACCACAACCTGAACCTCAGGACGTAATTTAATATTAGCAGAATTCGTTACCATTTTCTTTGTAAAACGGTGCAATACAAATACTTTTGGAGGCAAGTTGTATTTTTTAACAATATCTGCTAAATATCCGGTTACATAGTTAACATCGGCAGCATCGTAGGTGCCGATTTTTTTGCCTGGCAATGTTCCGTCTTTCATCGAAAATTCAGGGTCGATACCTAAATGAACGTATGGCAATTCCAGGTATTTTGCGATATGAGGTAACTCGGCTTTTATTGTGCTTAAAGCTACCTGAAGATCTAAAAATACAATGGTATTAGGCTGCATTTTGGCAATTTTCAAAACAGAATCAATCTGTTTGTTGCCCATTCTGTTGATGTATTTTCCATCTTTCCCCGGTGTTCCACTTGCTACTGCAGCAATATAGTGTAATCCTGGTTGTACAGGGGTAGAGGGATCAGCCTTTTCCCAATGTTTAACCTCAGCATTTAAACGTTTCCACATTTCTTTAGGCGCATATTCGCCAAGCGCACCCATTTTTTTCGAATGTAGGTTTCCATAATAAACAACGATGCGTTTAAAAGGTAAAATGGCTCCCGCCAAAGGATATGGTTGTTTTTTTACTGGCCATCTTCCGGTAGTATCTCCGTTTGCCAGTTTTTTCACCAACGAATCGTAAAGCTTTGGATCAACAGGTTTCATTACGTTTACCGTTGAGTCCGTTTTCTTTTTAGTTGAATCAGAAGAGAAGATTTTGCCGATACCGCCACTGCTCTTACCGTCTGAATTACAGTTGGCAAATAAGCTGATTGCGGCAAAACCAAGTATTAGTGTGCCTGCTAATTGAGGGAATTTCATAAATATTATATAGATAATTAAAGTTTAGACAGTTTCCGAATCTGTTTTGATGAAAGTAGGGTGGAAATCTGGTAGTTTAAAATAAAGTAATCAACATTTACACATTACAGAATTTGCCAAAAACACCCAATGGCAATTTAATGCCCGAAGTAGCTTGTAGAAACAGTTCTCCGGTTTCGAGGTTTTTAACTGATGGGAATGAGGTACGGATTAAATTTTCTACAATTACCGACGAAAACCCTAATGAATAAGTATTTAGGATTAAGAAGTGTTCTTTTTCATCCAGCAGTTGTACCACATCCTGCATCATTTCCTGAATATGATCTTCCAGTTTCCATTTTTCGCCATTAGGGCCGTGGCCATAAGCAGGAGGGTCTAAAATGATTCCGTTGTATTTTTTGCCTCTTTTTAATTCTTTTTTTACAAACTTTAAGGCATCTTCTACCATCCAACGGGTATCCTTCAAGCC
>NZ_JBFTQI010000333.1:0-6167 GCF_056398925.1 Pedobacter sp. 01T416_2 | reverse complement strand
ACCTGGGTTTGTTCGTGCTTAGGTTAGTTTTTACCTGCCCTTCCCACAATATGATAACTTAAGGAGAAAACAAAAAATATTGTCAGTCTGAGCCTGCGAAGGACAAATATTTTTTGTTTCGGATATTAAGCGGTCTTCGACAAGCTCAGACTGACAACAATTATACTTGAACTGATTATATTGGAAATGGTTTTGTTGAACTTTAAGTGGGCCTGTACATTTTCAAAACAAAAACATTAATTATTTCTCTTATCAAGAAAACCCCAAATTTTCTATATTTATCAAATGAAATTAGCTGAAATTACCAATTATTTAGAAAGCATAGCACCACTTAATTATCAGGAAGATTATGATAACTCTGGTTTGATTGTGGGCGATCCGAATATGGAAATCCATGGGGCTTTAGTGGCTTTAGATTGTGTAGAAAAGATTGTAGATGAAGCAATTTCAACAGGCTGCAATCTGATTATTACCCACCACCCAATTGTTTTTAAAGGTTTAAAAAAACTAAACGGTAAAAATTATGTGGAGCGCGTAGTGCTTAAGGCAATTAAGAATAATATTGCACTTTATGCTATTCATACGAATCTTGATAGCGTTCATACTGGTGTAAATGCGAGGATTTGCGAGCGTTTGGGCTTAACAGGAACTAAAGTGCTTTCGCCGAAAACAGGCCTTTTGAAAAAACTGGTTACCTATTGCCCGCAGGCCCAGGCAGAGCAATTGCGTTCGGCATTATTTTATGCCGGAGCAGGTAACATTGGCAATTATAGTGAGTGCAGTTTCAATGCCGATGGCTTTGGCACCTTTAAAGGTAACGAAGATGCTGATCCTTTTGTAGGTGAGAGAGGCGTTCGCCACCGTGAGGCCGAAGTGCGGATTGAAATGGTTTACCCTACACAAGCCGAACGCAAAATCCTGGTTGCTTTGTTCGAGAACCATCCTTATGAAGAAGTAGCCTACGATATTTACAAACTCGAAAATAAACACCAATTGGTGGGCTCGGGCATGGTAGGCTGGTTGGAATACGATATGGATGCCTATGATTTTTTACATTTGGTAAAAGATAGAATGCAGGCCAAAGTGGTTAGGCACACCGAGGTAATTGGCAAAAGAATTAAAAAAGTGGCGGTCTGCGGCGGCTCGGGAAGCTTCCTGTTAAAAGAGGCCATTGCTGCCGGAGCAGATGCTTTTATTACCGCAGATTTTAAATATCACGAGTTTTTTGATGCGGAGGAAAAATTGATCATTGCCGACATCGGACACTTTGAAACTGAACAATTTACCTCAAATTTATTGCTTGAAATTATTCGGAAAAAATTTACTAACTTTGCAATCCGTTTAACGGAGCAAAATACAAACCCCATAAATTACTTGTTTTAATGGAACAAACCGTAGAACAAAAGCTAAAGGCTTTATACGAATTACAAAATATCCACACAAAAATTGATAAGATCCGCCAGGTACGTGGTGAATTACCAATGGAAGTTGCCGATCTTGAGGATGACGTTTTAGGATTAGAAACTAGAATTGCAAAAATCAAAGGCGAACTTGATGATCTTGAGGATTCAATCGTAACCCGTAAAAATACAATTAAAGATGCGCAAGCTGCCATCAAAAGATACGATACTCAATTAAAAGAAGTTAAAAACAACCGTGAATACGATGCTTTAACAAAAGAAATTGAGATTCAAGGTTTAGATATTCAGGTTTCTGAAAAGAAAATTAAAGAACACGGTTTCGAAATCACTTCTAAAACTGAAATCTACGAAGCTGCTAAAGCTGAGTTAGATGGCAGAAAGAAAGATTTAGAAGTTAAAAAAGGCGAGCTTGATGTAATTACTGCTGAAACTGAAAAAGAAGAGCATGATTTACAAAAGAAAGCTGATAAAGCCGAGCCTCAAATCGAAGAGCGTTTATTGGTTGCCTACAAACGTTTACGCAAAAATGCTGTAAATGGTTTAGCTGTGGTAACAATCGATCGCGATTCTTGCTCAGGTTGTTTTAACCAGATTCCACCTCAACGTCAGTTAGATATCCGCCAACGTAAAAAAATTATCGTTTGCGAACACTGCGGGCGTATTTTGGTTGATGAAGCTTTAACGCACGAAGTAGCAGAAGCTTAATCCGCATCATAAATTATTAGAACGTCCCGATTTAATCGGGACGTTTTTTGTTTAGACCTATTTTCTGGCGTTTACACAAAACAAGAATATGATTTTAGCGTTTAATGTAGATATTTGTTTAAATGTGAACTACTGTTGCTATAGCACAGGATCAAACTGAAATATATTCCCGAATGAATAAAATCTTCCCTGCTTTTGCGTTTTCTGCTCTTCTCTTATTTCCAGCATCCTTATTTGCAAATTTCGACTTTAACAACAATTGCTTAAATGCCTATAAAAGTATATTCGAACTTAAATTAGGCAATGCAAGGGCTTATATCTCTACCGAAAAAAAACAGCACCCCAATAATTCCATTATTCCACTTTTAGAAAACTATGTAGATTATTTTACGGTTTTAACTTCTGAAAGCAAAGCTGATTTTGATCGCTTAAAAGGCAATAAATCTACAAGGTTAGATCAAATAAGTGATGACGATAAAAGGTCACCGTACTACCTGTATGCGCAGGCAGAAATTAATTTGCAATGGGCGCTGATCCGTGGGCGTTTTGGTGAATATTYTAATGCTGCAATGGAGGTTAAAAAGGCCAACAGCCTTTTGCAGGAGAACAATAAGAAGTTTCCTAATTTTCATCTTAACTTAAAAGGYTTGGGGTTGATTAATGCGGTTTTGGGCAATCTTCCGGATGGGGCATTAAAAACGGCATTATCTACTTTTGGGATAAAAGGCAACCTCCAGAACGGATTAAATATGTTCGAAAAACTGGCAGATAATCTGCCGAAATCATCTTACGAGCCTTTTTACGAAGAAGTGGTGTTTTATTATGCCTATGTGTTAACCGATGTAGCGCATAGCCCACAGGCTTATGCAAAAACCATAAAGTATACCGAGCGGATTGCCGATACCAGTTTGTTAAAAAGTTATTTGCAGAGTTATGTATGCATTAAAAATGGACATAGCGAAGAAGCCATCGCCATTTTGGCCAAGCGGCCTGAAGGAGGGGTTTATCAGCCTTTTCCTTATTTAGATTATCTGGAGGGTATTGCGCACCTAAATAAACTAGATCTTAATTCAGGAACCTATTTTAACCGCTTTTTGCAGACAACCAAGGGTGTAAATTTTGTGAAGGACGCTTACCTTCATTTGGGCTGGATCTCTCTTCTGAAGGGAGACAAAGCGGCTTACACGGCATTTGCAGCCAAGGCAGTTAAAAACGGATATACCTACATGGAAAAAGACAAACAGGCGAAAGCCGAAGCTGCTTCAGGAACGCCAACAGTTGATCTGTTGAAAGCCCGGCTACTTTTTGATGGGGGTTATTTGAACAGGGCCTTACAGATCCTTGGTGATAAGAAAGTAACGGATTACACCAGCGATAAAGACAAAACAGAACTGAATTACCGTTTGGGTAGAATTTATGATGATTTAGGGAAAGACGATCAAGCATTAATAGCTTATCAGGAGACCATTAATGAAGGCAAAAATTTAAAATATTACTTTGCCGCCAACGCTGCTGTGCAGATGGGTAAGGTTTACGAAAGAAGGAAAAATAACACGAAAGCGAAAGAGGCTTTCAATACAGCCATTGCCATGAAAAATCATGAATTTGAAAGCAGCATTGAAAGCCAGGCCAGAGCCGGATTAAAACGGTTAGCAAATTAGAAGCGGTGTATAAAGGCATTAATGTGCATCCCTGCTCCTACCGAAGCAAAAACAGCTACATCGCCAGCCTTAACTTTATAGCCTTTAACTTCGCCTTTTAGTACCAGGTCTAATAAGGTTGGTATGGTGGCAACTGAACTGTTTCCTAACCATGAAATCGTCATTGGGACTAAGTTTTCTGGCACTGTATCTTTGCCATAAAGCTTAAACAAACGTTTCATAATAGCCGTATCCATTTTTCCATTAGCCTGGTGAACAAATACGATATTTACATCTTCAACGCTTAAGCCTGCTTTATCAATGGCCTTTTTAATCACCTGAGGCACCTGAATTACCGCAAACTCGTACAGCTTACGCCCGTTCATTTTTAAATAGAGGTTTCCATTGGTTTCATCAGGATGAGCGCTCTTGCCCATGGTTAATAAATTGCCATGGTTTACGGCATGCGTTTCTGTCTTATGTGCTAGAATTCCTCTTTTTTCTTCTGATTTTTCTGCCTCGAAAATTACGGCGCCAGCACCATCCGAAAAGATCATGCTATCACGGTCGTGCGGATCGATAATGCGGCTTAAGGTTTCTGCACCAATAACCATAACACGTTTCGCATCTCCGCTTTTAATATAATAATCTGCCTGTATTGCACCTTGAACCCATCCTGGACAACCAAAAATGATGTCGTAGGCAACACAGTCTGGATTTTGAATGCCTAACTGTTGTTTTACCTTTGAAGCTAAAGAAGGCAAAATGTCTATGCGGTTGCTACCTAAAGGGATATCGCCAAAATTATGACAGAATATAATATAGTCTAAGGTTTCTTTATCAATTCCTGCATTTTCAATGGCTTTTTCTGCAGCCTTTGCGCCAATATGATTGCTTAACTGCTCGGGGCAGGCGTAGCGTCTTTCTACGATTTCCGTTATCTCAGAGAATTTATCAATGATCTCTGAATTCTCTTTCTCCAATAGATTCCCATTCTCAAAAAACGTAGAATTTAGGAATTCACTACCAGAAATAATATTCTGTGGGATATAACTTCCAGTACCGGTTATTACCGTATTTATTGCTCTGCTCATAATTATAATACCGCATACTAAAACGGTATGTAGTATAAAAATATCAATTATATTCGAGAAACGAAAATAAATTAAAATATTAACGGAGCTTATTTTCAATTGCGGATTTTAATAATCCTGCTTTTCCGGTTATGTTGAGCTTTTGCGCCATATTTTTACCTAATATTTCATAAATATAGTATATAAACCACCTAACTAAATATACCCAGTAAAGGGTATATAAATGGTTTAGTTGATCGGGTATTTTTACCATGAATTAAACGAAATAAAATGAAAAGTTTCTTGACCATTGTTTTGCTCCTGTTTATGGTACAGGTGGCAAATGCGCAATCGCATGTTTCGAAGAGCGAATATGCCCGTTATAATTGCAGGTTTGCACCTAAAGGCTGGAATAACGCTGAAGGAAAACTGATGTGCCCCGCTTGTGACAAAGAAAATGAGGACGCTCGCAAAAAGAAAATCGCGGATGATAAAGCTGCTTCCGTTGCACATAATTTAAAAAATGAAAAACTTAAAGCAGAAAATGCAATTGCCTTTAAAAAGAAACAGGCAGAATACGCAGCGAAGAATAAAGTAACTGAAGTGCATGTTACCATGGGCAAAACAGCTGTAACCGATAGTAAAAAACCAGAGCCGCCCGTAAAGAAAGGACCAGTTAAATTGGGCAAAGATATACAGCTCTATGCTGGTTGGGGAATGGGAATGTTTACCCACAATGGCCGGACTAATTGTTTTTTAAACGAGAATAAAGATACTGTGCTAAAGAGTAACGATTATTTAGAGGCTTATGCTGTAATGGGCGAAAACAAAAATAATTTTCCAAAGAACATTGGTATAGTGCTTTTAAAGGAGACCAATAAAATATCAAATGGAAGAGAACAGAATGTTGCCGATATAGTTGACCTTAAAGGAAAAAGGCATTTCAACGACAATACCATTAGTACCATTTTCCACCTGGCTGATGATTATTTTGTGGTGTGCAAAAGTCCAACACTTCCTGAATGGCGCTCTTATGGAAACAATTATACGGGTTACGAAAATGTTGAAATTTACAATCTCAAAACCAAGAAAAGTATAAAACTGGATAAGGATGCTGGCCGGTTTGTAAGCATATCCATTTATGTTGGTGGGCGTAAAATGGGCGACCCAGGTCTAGAACCTTTTCTCTCTCGTGTATATATCAATTATGACGAAGATGTATATTGCCTTAATGCGAATAGGGAAATGGTGGTTAAGAAAATACTAAAAGCAGATAGGTAACAACGTCCAGCAGTCAATCATTATTGGGCAATTTAAGTGTGCAGTAC
>NZ_JBFTQI010000332.1:0-6186 GCF_056398925.1 Pedobacter sp. 01T416_2 | reverse complement strand
AGATGATCGAATCTGTTAAGAAATTATTAAAAAACGCTGAACGATTTTATGCAACAAGAGTTACTCAATAAAACTTTTTCAGAAAAAAACCATGAGGAAGCGCTTTCCTTAAATGATGGATTGATGGCAAAAATCCACCATAGTAGCGATCCACATTATTGCAGTTCGGAACCTTTTCGCGTATCGAGTTATGCTTTAATTCTGATCACAAAAGGAAAGATGAACCTCCGGATAAATTTTGTAGAGCATGTATTAAATCAAAGAGATATTCTACTCATTTTTCCACATGCCGTTTATGAGATTAAGAACAACAGTGATGTTTCTTTCATCAGCATCCATTTTAATAAAAATTATTTAAAAACCAAGGGGATATTCTTTAATAGCGGAGAAGCTTACAGAATGTTCCAGAACGATCCTACTCATAAATTTTCATTATCAAAAGAAGAATACACATTCATTTACTATGACATGCTTGCGCTGCACAAAAAACTGAATGTACCTAAAGACACCCCGCAGATTAAAAATATTGTGCACAATAGCTTCCTAGAGCTTTTGTACGACATCTTTTTGCTAAAGAATAAACGGAAAGATCCGATACCTTTTGCTCATGATAGCAAGACAGAACTTACCAATCGGTTTTTATCGCTGGTATCGGAAAACTTTAAGAAGGAAAAACGTGTAATTTATTATGCCAACTGTTTACGCATCACGCCAAGGCATTTATCACAGGTTGTTAAACAAGTAACCGACAGAACAGCGGGGGAAGTTATTGATGAAATGGTGATCAGGGAGGCGAAACTACTGTTAACCAGCCATGTTATGAACATCTCGGAGGTGGCTATGGAACTGCGCTTTAGCAACTCCTCTTTTTTTGGAAAGTATTTCAAAAAACAGACGGGCATTACCCCGTCTGAGTATAAATTATCGAATAATATTGCGGTATAGATCAATCTCATCAGACTGCTAATTACCTTCGGTGAGCTCGCTTAAAGCTCGGTTTACTTCGTAGCTTTCCGTTTCACTACAGGTCAGGGTGACGACCGCAACTGGAGACATCTCGTAGGCGTTGTCAGTCTGAGCCTGTCGAAGACCTTTGCTGGCAGCAGCTCCACTAGTCGAAAACAAAAAACATTTACCCTTCGACAGGCTCAGGATGATAATACTTTTTTGGTTTTTCGTTAACTTAACTACATTAGTTGCCCACCTGCAACGGGCAGGGGTTTGTTATACCCATAATAGTAGTACTACTTATGCCTCCTAAACCTGATCAAAGCGGGATGCCAATTTCCTTCAAATTGGCAGAAGCGGGAGCAGGACTGAACCGCCCTAAATGCTCCTGCAATTGCTTTCCAAAAAACAAATGTTAATGTTATGGATTTACACTAGTCAATTTTTTACCTGCTATATCTTCCCATCTATAAAAATGAAAGGTTTTATCATCGCTCATAGCCACCAACAAGCCGTGTTTAAAATCAGCGTTTAAAGGAACTGAAACCACATCAATACCATCCGTTTGATTGGCTGAATATTTAATGGTGGTTAACAGTGGGTGTGGATGAGCAGTATTGGATTTAGCCACCCGATCGTACACTTTTAACTGCTTAGCGCCCTGATCGGATACAATGATATATCCCTTATTCCCTGAAGTTTTATAAATGGCAATCCCCTCATTGTCGACAGCAAAATCGCCCTGCCCAAACAGTGCCAGTTCTTTATTCCCTTTGGCCGGGTCGGCATAATACTTGCGTACACCGACCTGCTCATCGCAATAATAAACATACCCCAATTCGTTATCAACAGCAATGGCTTCTATTTCTTTTTTACCACTATACTGACCGAATTTCCGAACCAAATCTGCTTTAACATTGCCTTTTCCGTCATCGGTTAACAGGTATTGCCAAAGATAACCTCCGTTTTTAGGCCCCGTTTTACGACCAACAATTGCATAAATTTTTCCACTTGGATCGGTATACATCGAAATCCCCATCAAATCGCGGTACTCTGCGCCTGTTTCGCCAACAAAAACAGGAATTCCGCCATTATCGATTGCTTTCATATCAGGAAGGGAAAATATCCTTAGTTTATGCGTGTAACGTTCTGTGGTTACGGCAATATCTGTTTTTTTTCCAGTCAACAATAAACCATAGGCAATATCAACGTTGTTTGGGCGCTTTAAGCCTTTTACGGTTTTCGACTTGATGATTTTACCTTTCAGATCGAAAACATATAAGCCACCGCTGCTATCTTTATCGGTACCGATTACCAAAGACTGCGCCGGATCGTTCGGGTTTACCCAGATGGCAGGATCATCAGTATCAAAATCGACAGGATCGGATACGTATAAAGGTTTTACTGCTGTAGTATTTTCGTTTTGCGTACCTCCATTACAAGAAATGGTCAGGCTTAAAATCGCAAAAGCGGCAAGTTTTAATATATTATTATGCTTCATTTTATATTTTAGTTCCGTATGCACCAACAAATGTTGATGGTGAAGGTGAGCTATAGGTGATACCATTTTTCATTGTAATTCCGGTCTGGTGATGGCGGGTAAAGTTGGTGATGCCCTTACCCAAAGCTGGTGAGTTGCCTTGCAGGTGAAAATCCCATGCGGTATTAAAATCGGCATTGGTAACTGCAGTATTTAATGGATAATTCACAAATTTAGGGTCATTTGCTCCGGCAACATTACTAATTACATCGTTTTTACCGCCTACAATATCGCCAGTTGGCTGAAACTGGTTTACAGTGGCCTGATCGAAACCGTAATACCAGTTATTGCTGTAAGCAGAACGGTTATCTTCAGGCTTTTTCGGATCTCTTTTCACACCAAAACGGGTGTTGGCAAAAAGATTATTATACAGATCGGCACGCACTGTACTTTCCAGCCAGATTGATCCGCCTTTCGCTGTTGGTCTTCTCCAGCCTGTATTCACCATCGTATTGTTATAAGCAATAATATACGTTTGGGGCGTTTTATCGCCAGTATTAGATAATTTTAAGGCATTGGTATTGGTGCTATAAACCAAATTATAGGCTATATCAGCCAAACAGCCCGACTTAAAGTTCATGGCCTCTCCTCCTGTTACACCAGTGGTATAAAACACATTATTGGCAAAAATGATTCTTCCACCTTCAATATAAGTACAATCTTCCTGAAAATTTCTGATGGTGCTATTTTGAACCACCAATCTCCCTCTGGCATTGGCAAACCAAAGTGCTGGCAAACTTTCGCCCGCAACAGCCTTGTACAGTCCCATTTTTACCGAAGTAGAAGCATCGGATGTTTTAGCACCACCATATTCTAGAATTACGTGGTCAAGCACCAGTTCCTCGCATGTTGGACCAGCCAAAATGCCACCCCAAAGTTTACCAAACTTGGTTAACGGCGTTTTGTAAAAATCGTTTACTGTAAATTTAATAGGGTTCTCTGTGGTTCCTAAAGCATACAAATTGCCTTTTATAATAATTTCTGGTTTCGCAACTGTATCCATCAATACCGTTACCCCTTCTTCAATCGTAAGCGTTTTCCCTTCCGGGATTACGATATCGCCTTTAATTACCTGCGTACTGCCTTTAGCCCAAACCCCAGAAACCTCACCAATTGCCGAACCATCAACAGCGCTGGTATCTACATCTATATTGGCTTTCTCGCATCCTGCTAAGGCTAACACCACCAGGACCATCAATTTAAAAATCTGATTCGATTTCATGTCTTTATATCTTTAAATTCTATTAATTAAACTTATATCTGAAACCAACTAGGTAGTTTTGGCCATAATAATCACTTCTGATCAATGTATTCCCATTTTTAACGAGGTCTTCGTTGATGTTGTTATTCTCAGGATTTGTACCTTTTATAAATAATTTTGTCGGTGTATTTAAGATGTTATTGGCTTTTACAAAAACACTGATCCCGCCTTTGAAACGTTTCTCGGCTGAAGCATCCATCTGTACGAATCCTTCCTGCCACAAATCGTTATTTAAAAATTGAGAAACCGTGTTAATGCGTGGCCCTGTATAAGCACCTGCAACCTGAACATCCCAGCCTTTTTTAGTGTCTTTAAACAATAACGATAAATTGGCAATATGCGCTGACTGACCGTAAAGCGGGCGTTCCTGGTTAACATTGGCCGGCTCCGTATCTCCGGTAGTACTATTGATAACCCTGGTGGTTTTAAGGGTATTAATGCGCGAATGGGTATAGGTATAATTGGCTTTCAGGCCTATTTTGCTGAAATATTTGATGTAATCTATCTCTGCACCATAATTATTGGCCGTGCCAAAGTTTCCTGGGGTATAATAAGTATCCTGTCCGCGAACGGCATCAGCCAGAAAAGTATATTCAATTGGGTTTTTGATCCGCTTATAAAAAGCACCAACCAACAGTTGTTCTGAAGCACCGGGGAAAAGTTCGTAGCGTAAATCGAAGTTATCGGCCAAAGCGCGTTGCAGGTTCACATTACCACGTTCTATAAAATCTTCGTTCTTTACTCTTCCCGGTACAATTTCATAAAACCCAGGGCGGTTAAGGGCTTTGTAATAAGACGCATGCAACTGGGCTTTTGGACTTAAGAAGTATTTTGCGGTTAAACTGGGCAGCAGATCAGTATAAATCTGATTTCCTTTTGGAAAAGCCTCGCCTGCAGGAAAAAGCAGGTTATAACCCTGATTGGTATGCTCTACCCTTAGCCCTCCTATCACTTCTAATTTGGCCGAATTATATTTAAACATTCCATATCCAGCTGCTATTTTTTCACTTGCATCGTAGGTTAATGCGTTAGCTACTGCTCCAGTAGAATTACTCACCACGAGGTTTAAATCGGTATAACTCTGAAAATTCACACCGTAAAGATCAAATGCATTGGCTGCGCTTGGGGCAAGATTGTAGTTATTAAAGAAACTGCTTCTTTGTTTATCGCGGTATAAACCTCCGGTCATAATATCMAGTTTATGCTCGCCAGCCAAAACCTGGTAAGTCAGATCCAGGTAGCCAGCTAAGTCCTCATCAGTATTACGTTCCCATCTACGGGTAACCGGATTAGTATTGACCAAACTGGTACGTTTGCTTTGAAAATTCTGCTGTATTCCGTTTAAACTGATGCTGGTATTTTCGGGTACATCGTTTTTGGCCGAAGAATAAACCGCCGACCATTGTACTTTAAATTTATCATCAAAGAATTTATGATCGCCATGAAGCGTAGTATTATAAATCTGTTGCTCGGTTAAGCGGCTACGGGTATCATAAACCAATTCTGCATTCCCAGCTGTTGGATTATAAACCCCATTATAGGTGGTGGTTACAGCATCTCTAACCTGCTGGTTTTTTAGGTTAACATATACATTGTATAAACTGATCTGGTGGTCTTTGTTAAAAACATAATCAATTTTTCCATGTAAACCTGTTCGCTGTTGCTGTTCAGAATACTCACGGTAACTTTTGCTGGTAATTTTGGCATAAGGATCGACGCCTACAACAGAATTATTGTAAAAAGTACTGTTGCTACCGCGGTAAGTATTCTGATAACTTCCTGCCAGCACCACCCCTAATTTATTATCCAAAAAGCGTTTACTTAAGGATAAGCTTCCGATTAAATTAGGTGCAGGATTTTTATATTTATAATCGAGTGTGCCTTTGCTAAAATCATTCTGTGTAGCATTATAGTTTTTCCCGTTTATTTCGTAGGGCGATTTATAATTAATACCTGAAGCATTGTAACTGGTAAACTTACGGTCGAAAAACAATTGGCTATAACCTGTAGAAACATTGGCATTTAGCTGCAATAAGCCCGGAGCATTTTTCATCACCATATTAATGGCACCGCCAATGGCATCGCCCTCTAAATTTGGGGTAAGCGTTTTGTACACCTCTAAACGGTCGAGCAAGTCAGAAGGAAAAAGGTCAAGCGGAACATAACGGTAYTTATTATCCGGACTTGGGATTTTCACGCCATTTACCAAAGTATAATTGTAGCGTTTATCCATTCCTCTTAAAATGGCATATTGTCCATCGCCATTGCTATTGCGCTCTATAGATACACCAGAAATACGCTGCATCACATTGGCTACCGTTAAATCCGGTGAAATCTCTATCGACCTTCCTGATACGATATTCATCAGCTGTGGGGCATTTTTTTCCAGGCGCCTTGCACCCTGATCAGTAGAACTAACTGCATTCGACTTGATGGT
>NZ_JBFTQI010000331.1:0-6189 GCF_056398925.1 Pedobacter sp. 01T416_2 | reverse complement strand
CCATTTGCATATATCCCAAGTTTGGGTTTATAGTTAAAGTTAATCGCTTTTTTTTGATTGCTGTTTTTTAAACTGTCGATATCAAAACGTTTATTAAAAAAGCCTCGATCCATTGAGGTGCTGGAGGTCTGCAATTGGGGATCAGCTAACTTAACCTGTGTGGTGTCGGCAATGCCTGCTAAATAATTTAACGTGGCGTAATCATTTTTAAACTGCAATTCGGCCTGTTTTACTACCAGTTGCTGTTGCTGTAAAGTAACCAGAAAAGTTAAATACTCGGATTGTTTGTAAATATTGCTTCTGGTTAATTTTTTAAGCAGTGCTTCTTCTTGTTCGAGCAGTATAACCACTTCCCGATTAAAATCTACCTGCTCTTGACTGGCATAGGCTAGAATATATTGATCGGCAATAGATCTTTGCAAATCATATAGCGACAATTGCCTGGCATATTTAATGGAATCGCTTTGGATTTTAATACCCTCGAGCTGGTTATTGATGCGTTTCTTGTTCAGCAGATCATAATTCACATTAAGTAGTACTTCTAGTGCCTGTCCGTTGGTAAGCACTTCATCGTAACCATAACCATGTACAATTGGCGCATACATCCCTGCAGAACTGGCCGTAACCTGTGGTCCCCCGGTTGCACGAACAATCAAACTATCTACCCCAGCAGAACGCTGTTGATTTTGAAAATCTTTAAGTACAGGGCTTGTAAATTCAGCCTGTTTTAAATAATAACCGAGACTTTTTGAAGGGACTTGAGCCACCGCTCCCATTACCCAAAAAGTAACCACGCATAAAATCAGGTACTTCAACTTTATATTCATTTTTGGATGATTTCAACTCAAAAAATATTGAACAATATTAAAATCTGCCCGAAAGCATTAAACCCGTGCTACCTTGTTGGTGGAAGGGCATAAATGTAAAATTCCCATCTTTTTTTGTAGTGAAAAGGCTTTTGATATATGGATAAACAAGATAAGATATCTTTGTAGAAGCAATCCCGAATCCGGCACCTGCCACCACATCACTAAACCAGTGTTTGTTATTATACATCCGCAGTGTTCCAGTGGCAGTGGCGACAAAATAACCTGCATAACCAATCCAAGGGTTAACATCTTTATACTCCTGATGCAGAAATTCTGCCGCCATAAATGCAGATGCGGTATGCCCTGAGGGAAAAGAATTTTCTCCATTTTCATTTGGTCGCTCTCTACCAACGCCCTGTTTTACAAAATGAGTAGAAACACCCATAATTGCAGCGGAGGTTACATATAACATCGAAGCATCAAACAGGTTATGCTTGCCTTTTATACCCGACAAATTAAGTGCGTATACTGCAGCCGCTGGTGCAAATTGGAGATAGTCATCAACATGAGCGGCAAATAAAGGATGGTCTTCCTGTAATTCTGCCTTGGTACTTACATCCAGTTGTTTTAATGCGCCATGATCGTAAACAGCGGCAAAACCATAACCCGCAAGTAAAACAGGCGCAATAAATGCCGTTGCCTGAAACTTTCTTTTTTGCATCGACTGGTCAGTGTACCATCGTCCTAGAGAATCTGCAGGAACATTTTTAACCGAATCTATATTTTGAGTGTACCCAATAACGGCAGCAGCATAAGTATGACTTCTATAACTTACCATAATCAACAACACCCCTAAAAACCTTTTCATAGTTTAAATTTTAATCAAAACTATAATCGAATTATGGAGAAATTCTGAAGTTATGAATGAGTGAAACTTTTTAAATTAGATGTTCGAAATGGATAATTCGATAGTGACAGGTGGCAACACCTATCACCACATCAGCAAGGGGTAATCGATAGTGACAGGTGGTAACACACAATCACACCTAAAAAATCTGCGGGCAATAAAAAATATGACAAATGCTTCATCTTAAGCCTCCCGCAGATGTCGCTGATCTACGCAGAATGTGTTTATTATTTATAATGACGGTGGCAACACCCACCACTCTTGCAATTCAACCACATAAATAACTAAAAAGATCCTGACCAAGAAGTAACTATTAGACCTTCAGCGCCATAAACACAACTAATAAAACAAGTTCGGCATGAAGAAGCGTAAAAAAATGGGCAGATTAATCACCAAAATAAACAGTAAAAACATGTTCACCACTTTCTTCGTGATAATCAATACGAAAGCCATAAAGGTTACAGATCTGTTTGGTTATGGCTAACCCAAGCCCTATGCCTTCAGACTCCACAGATTTTGAAAAACGATCGAATATTTTGGTTTGCAGATGACCGGGGTTTCCTGAATTGGAAATGGTTAGCGCCTGTTGATCAAGTTGGATATGAATGTGTCCACCACTTACATTATGCCGCACTGCATTGCTAAAAAGATTGTTTAGCAAAATATCAGCAAGATACCTGCTCATTTTGATTTCCACAGGTACAAGCTTTTCAGTTAACAGCAGTCCGTCCTTTTCTAATAGCTCCTGAAACTGACGGCTCTTAGCTTCTGTCATTTCTTTGAGTTCGATGTTCTGAAAATCGGGAATCAGGTTATTTTCAATTTTGGCCAACAATAATAGTGATTGATGCAATCTCGATAATCTGCCTGTAGCATGATAAATATCTTCCAATAATGCGCCCTGCTGCTCGGTAAACGACTCTGTTTGCAGCAAAGAATCTAATTTAGAATTAATTACGGCTAATGGAGTCATCATTTCGTGCGAGGCATTATCGGTAAAACTTTTAAGTTCCTTATAGTCTTGCCGCACTCTTTCGGCCATGGCATTTACAGACTTGTTAAGCTCGTTAAACTCATCAATTTTAGTTGGCTCTTGTTCAATAGTATCCATTCGGGTTACTTCGAAAGCTTTCATCTGGTTCAAAATAGAATAAAAGGGACGCCAAAGCCTGCTCAGTACAAATCTGTTGATCAGCAATAAGGATAAAAGCAAAACAACCGTAATTCCGAGTGTTATTAAAAGAATTATTCTAATAAGGTCTTCTGATTCTACCCTCGATTTGGTTATGGTTACCTCAATGGTTTTACCATCTAAGTGTAGAACCGTAATCAGACTTCTCCCAGGTTCGTTTTCACGTTCTTTTGGGTTAAAATAAATTGTATTTAGAAATTCTCTTTCAGAAATAATCCCACTTAGTGTTTTATAAGATATCTGTTGATCGAGGTAACTTGCAGGCAGTGGGAGTTTATGAAAAGTGTTTACATACTGGTTAATTTCATTTTCTTCAACGGCTAAATCGCGATCTAATTTTTCGGTTAAAATAAAATGGATTACAACATAGTAAATAATCCCCGTAATGATTAATACAACGATAGAGGTTAAAATATTTGCTTTGTTATAACGGTTGGAGAGTTTCATAGATCACCAAATTTATAACCAATCCCATAAACAGAGCGAAGATAATCAGCCGCTCCTGCCTCAAGCAATTTTTTACGGAGATTCTTGACATGGGTATAAATAAAATCAAAATCATCCGACAGGTCCATTTCATCGCCCCAAAGATGCTCGGCCATGGCATTTTTAGTGACTACTTTATTGCGGTTAGAAAGAAAATACACCAGCAGATCGAACTCTTTTTTGGTAAGTATTATCTGATTGCCTTTAACAGCAATTTTCATTGCCGAAACATCCACCGTTATCTCGTTGAAAAGAATAACATTGTCGCCATCAAAATTCTTTCTGCGGATAATAGCACTTACACGCGCTTTAAGTTCTGACAAATGAAAAGGTTTGACTAAATAATCGTCGGCGCCAAGATCGAGCCCCATCAGTTTATCATCCAAAGAATGGCGCGCAGAAATAATCAGCACCCCATCTTTTTTTTTCAATTGTTTAAGCTTGGTTAATAATTCCAGTCCTTCCCCACCGGGCAGCCCTAAATCTAAAAGAATACAATCATAATTATAAAGCGATATTTTCTCATTGGCAGCGGCAAAATCCGAAGCGTGCTCACAAACATTCCCTTCACCGGTAAAATAGGCAAGTATACTCTCTAATAAAGCCTGTTCATCTTCAATGACTAAAATTTTCATCGGTTAATCATTTTGTTATTTAATTGGATATAAAGTAGTCATTAAAACCAGAAAATCAAACCTGTTATGTAAAACCTTTAGGTAAATCGCTGTATCAATTTTTCGAGGTTCAGATTCTTTTTTTTCTGCAATATTTGTTTACCAAAGGCGGTAAAGTATTCGTGCCCCGTAAGCATTTTGATGTTGATGGCATCCCATTCCCGATCTGTGTATACTAAACGAAGGTTTTCTTCCCACTCTCTTTTCAGCCGCGCGGCAAAATCAGTATAACTTTGAAGTGAAAAATGATAAAAATCAGCATCACATATTATTTTTTCTAAATCGGTATCTGGCAATTGAGGGTATTTTGTAGCAAGAATGCAGTTGCTTACCACTTCTATCTGATCGCGTTTAAGACCATTTTCCAGTAAAAATTCATATGCAATTTTGACACTGGCTAGCTCATGGCCAATATATTGTTTAATATAGCCCACATCGTGTAAAAAGGCTGCTAAAATAAGTGTCAGCAATTCATTTTCACTTACACTATTTTGCTTACCAATAATTTTAACGCCCTCTACAACTAACAAAGTATGCTCAAAACTATGAAAGTACATGTTTTTTGGTAGCTCCTTTTCAAAAAGTTCTTTAACAAAAGTTTCAACCTTTTTTAGCAATATTCCCTGCTCTTTTTCCATTTATCAATCTTCAATAAATAGTACAATATTATTGGCCAATTCTGAAGAAAAACTGTAGCGATGATACTTATGGGCAGTTGTCGAACCAGAAATCGTTTTTCAACAAATTCATATTCTATTCAGAATTTCATTCAGATTGGATTATACCTATAGGCTTTAAATACGAGTTAAGGAGATAAAAAGGGGGTTGACTGGTACATCTTCAGAATTACTACAGAATTCGAATATATATTAATACCGCATAAACAATCTTTTTATTCCTTAAACCAAATATGATGAAAAAATTTTACAACATTATTTTTGCAACACTATTAGCAGTGCTATTTACCAATTGTACAAAAAAAGAGGTAGCAGCTGATACCAAATTAAGTTACAGCTTTAGTGCAGGTAATTTAAGCGCATCGTTAAGCAGTAATGCAGCGGCAAGTGGAGCAGTTGTAGCGCCAGGCACTAACGGAAGTATAAACTGGACTACGGCGAGTATTAATATCGCAAAAATAGAGTTTAGTGCTACAAAGGCAGGTACACCCGTATCTTTAGAATCTAAAAATCTATATCTCGTTAACGCATTAAAACCCGATTCATTATCAGGAACAATTGCGTTAATAGCAGGTGTTTATGAGCACAACCAGTTTAACTTAACCATGAGCAGTTCGCTTACCAACCCACCATTATTATTGACGGGAACTTATATTGAAGCTTCTGGAACCAAAATCCCGGTTAGATTTGAAATGAACCAAACGCAATCGATCAAATTAGAAG
Organism: Pedobacter sp. 01T416_2; assembly: GCF_056398925.1. Lineage (NCBI taxonomy): Bacteria > Pseudomonadati > Bacteroidota > Sphingobacteriia > Sphingobacteriales > Sphingobacteriaceae > Pedobacter > Pedobacter sp. 01T416_2. The sequence goes on along the minus strand of NZ_JBFTQI010000331.1, from coordinate 721 downwards.
CCGCCAGAGTAGAAGTTACTTCCGGAACATACTTAGCGAAAGTAGCCATTCAACTTAACGCATTGGTAACTGGGTTAACAGCAAGCGATTTCGGCCAAACTACACGTACAGGCACAAATAACACAATTATAATTTCGAACACAATAAATAAAGCCTTATACGAGAAACTCATTGCTCGATTTACGTCAACACTGAGCGTTAACTTTTCGAAACAATAACAAATCGAATATAATACTTTATTAAGTACAATACTTTAATGTTACCTTTAAACCCTAACCAAACCTTCAGGATTCCTTCAGAATTGAAAACTAACTTCGCCATTTATTATACAAAGTGTGGCGAGAAAAGTTCAAGCTTTGGATTCACCTTTAACTATGAGCATTAAAGAAAAAACAAATAAATTACTCCATCATAGATTTGGACCAGTTTTTTTAGCCACAGCGCTATTGTGCAGCATATCGTTGATTACGAGACTTGCCTTATTAATTTACAGTGCATCTGGTGTTGATTGGTCGATACTGAATCTCCTTAAAATCCTGGTTATTGGTCTGTTTTACGATCTTGCTGCCGCATCTTTTGCAGTAATTCCGATTATAATTTACTTATGGCTGCTCCCTTCTAAATGGTATGCCAGTAAATTCAACAAGGTATTATTGTTCATTTATTTTTTCTTTGTTGTTTTCACGCTCATTTTCAATGCCATTTCAGAATGGTTCTTCTG
>NZ_JBFTQI010000330.1:0-6193 GCF_056398925.1 Pedobacter sp. 01T416_2 | reverse complement strand
ACTTAATTCATTAAATTACTACCTGTTGTTGTTTCTGGCGCCAACCATCTATTATACCTACGCTTACAATAAGGTTTCTACCAAACCATCAACAACTAATCCACGCAATCAGTGGTATTTCAAACATAAAATGTTTATCAACTGGAGCCAGGCTGTGCTTTTTATTATTTGTATGCTGTTGGCCGTAAATCTGCTCTATCAAAACTTTCAGCATATTACGGGCCTGCCCATCAGTTATTGGATAGCTATATTGATCATCATCATTGCAGGCGGCTTATATTATGGTTTACTGCCCAGATCTTTCCTCAAATTTAATCTGCGCAATACAGGCTGGTTAAAAGCTTTTGTAATTGGTTTTGTATGGGCCTGCTGTGCCAATGTGCTGCCGCTGATTATGCTTAAAATTGAAACTGGGGTTGGCTACCACGATTCTGTATTGTGGACCTGGCTATTTATTAAAAACTGGATGTTCTGCACGGTAAATGCAATCATTTTTGATATTAAAGATTATCCAACCGATGCTAATAGACATTTAAGGACATTCGTAGTACGTTATGGCCTGCGCAGAACAATTTTCAGTATCCTGATCCCATTGCTGATTATAGGTTTAGTTTCTTTAGGCATATTTGCCAGTTACAAAGGTTTTGGATTGCCACAGGTTTTATTTAATGTGTTGCCTTTTATCCTGACCATTTATGTGGCCTATTCTATGCACCGCAGAAAAAATATCCTTTATTATCTGATGGTAATTGATGGACTTATTTTGTTTAAGGCGATATGTGGAATGATTGGGATGCAGTTTGTTCATTAAGTATAAAGACTAAAGCCGATATTATTTGAAAAGTTCAATCTTGATACCTAATTCTCATTACCTGATACTATGCTTAACAACTATGATAAAATAGCAGGTCATTACGATGCTTTAAGCCGTTTGGTGTTTTTTAAATCGCAGGTTAATGCGCAGGTCAATCAACTTCCATATATTCAGGAGAATAGCCATATATTAATTGTTGGCGGAGGAACCGGGTGGATCCTGGAAGAACTCTCGAAGACTTATACCGGATTAAAGATCGTTTATGTTGAAATATCCGCTAAAATGATTGCGCTTTCTCAAAAACGAAGCTATGAAAATAATCACGTTGAATTTGTAAACATCGGTATCGAGGATTTTAAAACTGATGTATTATTTGATGTAATTTTAACACCTTTTCTGTTTGATAACTTTGCCGAACAACGCGCTGCAAAGGTGTTTGTACAGTTAAATGGGTATTTAAAGAAAGATGGATTGTGGTTTCTGGTTGACTTTTCGTTAAATAAAACCAACGGAAACTGGTGGAAATGGTTGTTAATCAGATCGATGTATGGCTTTTTTAAATTGTTGGGCATAGTAGAAGCGTATCAGCTTATTGATATGAATTCTTACTTTTTCAAAGCCGATTATCTGATTGTTGAGGAACGGCTATATTATGGAAGCTTTATTAAGGCAACAATCTTCAGAAAATAAAAATGACATTCATTTAATGCAATTATGTTGCGTTTGATAATTCGTTTTGGATCTTTGTATTAAAAGATATAGATATGGATTTTGATGTAATCATAATTGGTGGAAGCTACGCTGGTTTATCTGCCGCATTAACTTTGGGTAGGGCGACCAGAAATGTTTTGGTAATTGATGCCGGTAAACCGTGCAACAGGCAAACGCCACACTCGCATAATTTTTTAACGCATGATGGTCATGAGCCTGCAGCTATTTCTAAAGCTGCTAAAGCAGAAGTACTGGAATATCCAACAGTTAGATTTTTAGAAGGGAAAGCCATTTCGGCCATACAAATAGATGGAGGTTTTAATGTTGGCATAGAAAACGGCGAAAATTTTACTGCACGAAAAATATTGTTGGCCACAGGTTTAAAAGATGTGCTGCCTGATATTAAAGGTTTGGCTGAATGCTGGGCAATTTCTGCTATACATTGCCCTTATTGCCATGGTTACGAGGTGAAGAATGAAAAAATAGGCCTGTTAATGAATGGCGAGCATGCATTTGAGATGGCCAAAACCCTGAACCATTGGAATAAAGATTTAACGGTTTTAACCAATGGTAAATCGCAGCTAAGCGCCGAGCAGACTGAAAAACTGAAATCCAAATCAATTAGTATTATAGAAGATGAAGTTGTTGAACTACTGCACAATAATGGTTATCTCGAAGATGTTGTTTTTAAGAATGGTGAAAAAATAGCCTTAAAGGCGATTTACCTCAAATCGGATGTTGAACAACATTGTAATTTCAACGAACAGCTCGGTTTTGAATTAACAGATTTAAAAATGATAAAAGTAGATGAGCAGCAGCAAAGCACTGCCAAAGGCGTTTATGCCGCAGGAGATTGTGCAACCTTGTTCAGGTCGCTATCTATTATTACAGCTGCAGGAACAATGGCCGCAGTGGTAATGAATAAGGAAATGATTTCTGAAGATTTTTGATCAACCATCGGAAATTTAAAATAAGATTGCGCCAACAATTGTTGCAATAAACATCGCTGCTATTACGATTCTATCAGCAGTAATCCATTGCGCTCTTGTAAGTGGTGTAATACTTTTTTTTTCGCTTTCTGCTTTGTGCCTGGAAAGCCTGAAAACTGATGTGTCTAATTTAATAAGCATAGGAATGAGTTTAATAGGGTTAATTTTCTTAAGACAAATCCCAAGCCAAAAACTAAGAAAAATGTTGAATTGTTAATAACTTATACTTTTTTGTTATTCCGCTGATATTTATACGTTTATCAGTGCAATTAGTTGGGTAACCGCTGATTAAGCTGTCTAGAAAATGAAACAGCTTAATCATGCTATCTGTATAGTAATGAGTTTATTACCTATCGTTCTGTTTTATCTTTCTGTGCTTTTAATTTGCTATTCTTTTTACCGTACCAGAAGTAAATGGCTAAACCAATAATTAACCAGACCGCTAACCTAACCCAGGTTTCCCAAGGTAAAAATACCATCATGGCAATACAGGTTAAAATGCCCAAAATAGGGATTAAGGGCACAAAAGGAACTTTAAATGGACGTTTAGCTTCAGGATTTGTTTTTCTTAAGATCAAGATGCCAACGCAAACCATTAAAAAGGCCAACAAGGTACCAATGCTTGTCATTTCGCCTACCACATTCATGGGGACAAATGCAGCAAAAAGTCCAATAAATACACAAAGTATAACGTTCGATTTATATGGTGTTTTAAATTTAGTATGTACGTCAGAAAACATCTTTGGCAATAAGCCATCCTTACTAATGGAGTAGAACATTCGCGACTGTGCCATTAAATCGATWAAAATTACAGAAGTATAACCGATCAAAATCGCCAAAATAATAGCCTGACTTAACCAGGCGTAAGGTGTTTTTTCGATGGCAATGGCTACTGGAGCACCACTGTTGGCAAATTCTTTATAATTGGCCAGACCAGTCATCACATGCCCGAACAAACCAAATAAAACCGTACAAACCACTAATGATCCAATGATGCCGATTGGTAAATCTCTCGCTGGATTCTTTGTTTCCTGTGCCGAAGCTGCCACGGCATCGAAGCCGATAAATACAAAAAACACTAAACCAGCACCACGTAAAACGCCACTCCAGCCAAACTGACCAAAAGTTCCGGTATTTTCGGGGATGTATGGATGGTAGTTTGCAGGATCGATATATTGCCAGCCCAGCGCAATAAAAACCAATACCACACCAACTTTAAGAAACACAATAATTCCATTTACAATGGCAGAGCCTTTGGTGCCACGGATTAATATGGCTGTCATTAATACCACCACCAATGCTGCAGGGATGTTTACAATGCCATTAACGGTAGAGCCATCGGCAAGTTTAGCGGTTTCGAAAGGGGATAAGGTTAATTGCGGAGGAAGATAAATATGCAARCTGGCTAAAAGCCTGGTTAAATACTGCGACCAGCTGATGGCTACTGTAGCACAGCCCACAGAATATTCCAATACCAGATCCCAGCCTATAATCCAGGCGAAAAGTTCGCCCATGGTAGCGTAAGAATAAGTATAGGCACTGCCTGCAACTGGAATCATGGATGCAAACTCAGCATAACACAAAGCTGCAAAACCACAGCCCAATGCCGCGATAATGAAAGATAGGGTAACTGCCGGACCAGCGTGATTGGCTGCGGCCAAACCTGTAATGGAGAATAAACCTGCACCAAGCGTTAAGCCTACGCCAATTAAAATAAGGTTTATCGGCCCTAAGGTTCTTTTGAGCGTTCCTTCGCCGCTTTCGTTTGCCTCAGCAACAATGCTGGCAATAGATTTTTTCATGAAAATAAGTTAAGACGCTGCAAAATTATTAAAATATATTAAATCTATAGTATTTATATATTTAATTCCTCGAAGCCTGGACGGGCGTGTGCGCAAGCGGATCTTGGAAATCTAAAACGGTCGCTACAAATTTCTTCTTTTAGAAAATCTGCGTCCTGTTTTTCATGGGAGCTGCAGTCCCGCCATCGCTTGTAGTCCTCTCCCGATGAAAAATCGGGATGCGGGCTACCTACTCTGTCGGGTTTATTTACAAGGGGCTGTTCTGGCATTATCCCAAGATCATTACTAGTAATACCAGCCCTCTCCACCTTAAACCTGATAGAACCGAATAGCTCCCGATTTTATCGAATATTTTATATTTAAAGGGTATCTAAATCGGGACTATAGGTGATAGCAGGACTGTCGAAACCTAAGGAATACAGGCCCCTGCTTTACTAAAAAAAGCTATAAATACTTAGTTTTTATCTACCTAAACCTTAAACATGAAATTTTTATTAAAAATTAATTAATTAATAATCAGGTATTTATGAAATTACTTTAATTTATTTTAGTACTATGTATTGCATGGTAGTATATAAAACATATATCTTTGTATTATGATAGCAGAAAATACGCAAACACAAATGCGGAAGGGAATTCTGGAGTACTGTGTTTTATCAATCATCTCCCGGGGCGAAATATATGCTTCGGATATTATTGCCGAATTAAGGACGGCAAAGCTATTGGTGGTTGAGGGTACATTATATCCATTATTAACAAGGCTTAAAAACAATGGTTTATTAAGCTACAACTGGGTAGAGTCTACCTCAGGTCCACCGCGTAAATATTATACCTTAACCGAAGACGGTCGGGGTATTTTATCACAACTAGATCAAACCTGGCAGGAGCTGGCTTATGCTGTAGGTATTTCACAAAAAGGAGCCAATTCATAAATATTAAAAAGGAAATGGAAAAGACCATCATCATAAACATAGGGAACACGATTATTCATATTGAAGAAAGTGCTTACGAACTCTTAAAGGCCTACCTGAACGAAGTAAAACAATATTTTGCCAACCATGCAGATGACCTTGAAATTGTAACGGATATCGAAAACCGGATTGCCGAACTGTTAACCGAGCAATTGGAAGAGCAGAAAAAACAAGTGGTAGATTCGGCCAACGTAAATTCGGTGATTGCGCAAATGGGCAAGGTGCAGGATTTTGACACGGTAGAGGAAGGTGAAGAAGAGCCAGTGATCAATAACAGCTATCAATACCAATACACGGAGAAAAAACTGTACCGCGATATGGACGACCGCGTGGTAGCGGGTGTTTGTGCGGGTATTGCACATTATGTAAACGCAGATCCTAAATGGATTAGGTTGGCTACATTACTGATCAGCTTTGCTGGTGGATTTGGATTGCTGGTGTATGCCATACTCTGGATCATCATGCCAAAAGCCAAATCGCGTATCGAAAGAATGGAAATGAAAGGCGAACCTGCAAATCTTCAGGGTTTCCAAAAGAACTTAGATGAAGAGCTACAGGCCGTTAAGGAACGTTTGAGCGAAGTAAATAAACATGCTCAGCCGATATTTGCCCGTTTAGGGAATTTTATAGGAGAATTTTTCGAATGGCTTGGCCGCTTTATTTCGGGCACCGGAAAGGTTATTTTTAAAGTAATTGCGGGTTTTATCGTTGTATTTGGCGTACTCTTTTTAATTGCTTTAATTATTGGTACGGCCGCTTTTCAGGGGTTTTGGGATGCGAGTATTTACGAATATTTTCCCTTCTCTATTATTAATGAAGGAAATAGGGGGGCAATTTTATTTGGTGCATTTATTGTTTGCTTTGTACCGATTTTAGCCCTGGTATTATTCTCGATCAGGGTAGCTT
>NZ_JBFTQI010000329.1:0-6193 GCF_056398925.1 Pedobacter sp. 01T416_2 | reverse complement strand
ATGTAACTGTTTTACAGGCTTGTTCTTAAAATGAGCAGACCTTTTAAAAAGAATGCTTCCCTAACATTAAAAAATAACCGCATAAAAAAGAGAGTGCTTTTTGGGCACTCTCTTTTCATACATCAATAACAATTGTATTTCAGCCTGTTAATATAATCCAAGTTCAGCTATAGCTGCATATTGAGTTCCATCCCAAGAGGTATTGGCCACAATTTTAAGATATTTAAAAGTCAATGACGATCCAAAAGCAAAATATTGTTTACTATTTGTTTTAATGGTTGTAAAACTTCCCCTCGAGGTGAAGTTCACACCATCGGTACTGGTTAATATTTCGAAATTTTTAATCGCTCTGCTCGATCCCGAGGGGTGTTGTATAGCTACACCTGTTGCGGTTTTATTGCTACCCAGATTTATGCTGATATAGTGGGGGAAAGTTCCTGTAGGTGAGGATGTCCATCTGCTGTGCCAAACCGTCGACGAATTATTGTCAAGTATATTTGCAGCGTAGCCATTTGTACCACTGGTTTCCTGGGTACTGAATCCATCAATCGTCCATCCTGTTTTGCTAAGTTCGKGGCGATAACCGAAGTTCACTACAGGTATACCACCCTGGAAAGTATAATAATAGATATGTTCGGTAATGGTACCATTGGTATGCACAAATTTTACCTTTAGCTCATAAGGTATCCCATCAGTCTTTACCCAAAAATCCGATATGGGCATTACAACACTGAAACTGTCTGTGCCGATCTTTGAACTGGCCCAGGTAATCGCATTATAGTCCTTGTTAACTCCAGTACCCTCGTTGTTTACATTGGGATCGTTATAATACAGGATCTTGTCTACCGTACCTGTAGAAGTAAATTTTCCAGAGCAGAGAATCGCACCTTGCGCTGCAGAGTAGCTGGCATAAATTTTGGGTATTGTGGTACTTACGCTACCATAATAAGTGGAATTATTATCGTTGAATACTTCGTTGTTATTAAAAATGGCGGCGTCTACTGCAGAAATATAGGTTGGTGTTTTACCTAAGGTATAGTTGCCATACCCCATCAATGATGTACCCAAGCTGCTTTTTTGAGATACCGATTCCCTGTTATGGGAAGAATTGAGTGCATGCGCCAGTTCATGTGCCGTTCCACCGATCCACATTGTAAACGGGTCAGTTCCAATATTGGCAATGTTCAGACCTGCATAATCCAAGGCATAGCAGTATTTTCCAACCCCATAAAATGGATTTCCTCCAGCAGGCTCTCCATTTGCATTTGTTGAGAAAGGTGGTAACAGTATAAGCACATGCTGGCTTTGTTTTAGGCCCGGATTGGTTGCATAGAAATTATTCACTTCTGTAACTCCAGTACCAGCATTGAAATTTATTTTAGATTGTGCACTTCTGATTACACTGATTTGGACCAATTGAGTAACCGAATCTTTAACAAGGCCAAAGGTTTTTGGCCCATATCCATTTCTATCCAATTCCTGAGCATAGTAATTCTGGATCCATGTTAGCACCCCATCAATTCTTGATCTAAAATTTGCAACAGTGTCAAGATCCGTCGGAATCAGATAGGCAACAGTAAGATTGCGGGTGTGTGATAACACTGGATTCGCTACGGTCATCTGTGGTTTAGACTTGTAGGTGTTTCCCGTTTCTGCAACAGGTATCTCTGTTCTTTTACATGAGGACGTAAAGAGGACTGCAGTTGCCGCAAGGGCAATCAATAATTGTTTTTTTTTCATTTTATTTATGGTTTAGGTTGAATGCTACTGTCATCTATTATAACTTAATTACTTTTACAACCTTTCTTTGTGTGCCCTGTTTTATTTCTATCAAATACATCCCTGGAACAAGTTCATCTCCAAAATTTAGCTGGTCATGAGCATCTGTTTTAGCTTCTTTAACCAATTGTTGGGCTATATTAAATATTCTATAATATACTATTTCTTTACTAGGGCTTTCTACATGCACTTTAAATGCACTGGTACTCGGATTTGGCCAGGCCTTAACTTTTAATGTTTCGGAAGGCAAAATGACGGTATTTATATCCTCGTTTGAGAATACTTCTTCCGTGTTTTGTATGTTGTTGTTTGGCTCCTGATTCAATAAGAGTTCCGGTCTGTTGCTTGCAGCTTCTCGCGAATTAAAGCTTACATTGTTGGCCGAGCTTGTGGTTCCCTGATTGATTAACCTGAAAGAAATGATTTTGTTGTTCGCTGCCAATTGGCTGTTGATGTAGGCAGTTACGTCTAGGTCGTACCATCGACCATTTAAATTACTGACGGTATAATTCCCGATCAATGTGCCGGCCTCAGCTGGTTGGTTATTCCAAGTAATTGTACTTTCAGTCCAGGTTGTATTGGAAAGTCCATATACAGATACTACCCTGGTTGGATCTGCGCCAACACTGGAAACATAAACCCGCAATTTCGCACTTTCGACGCTGGATTGTGTAAACGAAGTATAATCAAATCGCAAATACGACTGCCTAAAAAATGATGATCCATCTTTTTTCACTTCCAAAGTTGTTGCCGCCCCATATTTTGTATTTGCCAATGAACCATCTCGTACAAATGCGTCCGCTACCGGATTAACAACTAAAGCTTGTGGAGTATTTATGGTAATATTAACCGCACCCGATACAGTTATCCCTCCACTGTTGTCGGTCGCTTTTGCGGTAAGCGCATAAGTTCCTGCAGCAGGGTTATTCCAGGTGAAGCTATAAGGTGCAGTGGTTGACTGGCCTAATAAAGTGCTGCCCTGATAAAACTCTACTTTAGCAACCGTACCATCCGCATCCGTAGCGCTAGCATTAATAGTAACATTCGTACCTGCTGTGTATACATTATTGTTTGCCGGTGAACTGATGGCTACCGTTGGCAAGGTATTGATAGTAACCTTAACGGTGTCTGACATTATTGTTCCTCCGTTATTATCCGTTGCTTTAGCGATAAGGCTGTAATTTCCTGCTGTAGGATTATTCCAGTTAAAGCTGTAAGGCGCTGTGGTAGACTGACCTAATAAAGTGCTGCCCTGATAAAACTCTACTTTRCTAATTGTTCCGTCCGCATCCGTAGCGCTGGCATTAATAGTAACATTTGCACCTGCTGTAAATACAGTATTGTTTGCTGGTGAACTGATGGCTACCGTTGGCAAGGTATTGATAGTAACCTTAACGGTGTCTGACATTGTTGTTCCTCCGTTATTATCCGTTGCTTTAGCGATAAGGCTGTAATTTCCTGCTGTAGGATTATTCCAGTTAAAGCTGTAAGGCGCTGTGGTTGACTGACCTAAAAGTGTGCTGCCCTGATAAAATTCTACCTTAGCAACCGTTCCATCGGTATCAGCAGCATTGGCATCAATAACAACATTGGTACCAGCCGTTAACACCGTATTGTTTGCCGGTGAACTGATGGCCACGGTTGGCAAGGTATTGATGATTACCTTCACCGTGTCTGATACCTTTATTCCTCCGTTATTATCGGTTGCTTTAGCGGTTAGGTTGTAATTTCCTACAGCTGGAGTAGTCCAGGTGAAGCTATAAGGTGCAGTGGTTGACTGACCTAAAAGTGTGCTGCCCTGATAAAATTCTACCTTAGCAACCGTTCCATCGGTATCGGCAGCATTGGCATTAATAGCAACATCGCTACCAACTGTAACTACTGCATTGCTAACAGGCGAAGTAATCGATACCGTTGGCAACGAGTTGGCAACGTCTACAGCCGGATAAACCAGTTTTCTTGAACCATCATATCCGATAGCATAAACACTTGTAGAACCGGCACCATATTGAACCGTTGTGGTTGCGTTTGCAGTTGTGCCATCGCCTGCGGCATAAATAGCCACATCGGTAAGTGCCTTTTGGTTATAGGTCTCAAAAGCTACTGCACCAGTCCATTTCGTATTGTCGATCGTTAACGTACCTGCATTAACGGTTACACCGACCGTTGCAACTGCGGTTGCCGCCAATGGGATACGGTTTTTATAGGTATCTACAGTATTTGCCGAAATGTAATTCAATACCGGGGATACCGGTTTTGGATATTTGGCTTTCATTGCAGTACTTAAAGCATCTATCTGCGCCTGGGTAATTGTTAAACGGCGTATTGTGCCATAATCGCTAATATCCGCATCAATTGGCAGCAGATAACCTCCTTTTATGAAAAAATCAGTCAGGTCTTCATGAACGGCATCGCTGGCAGCGGTTACAAAATTAATGATCAATTGTCCGTCATTTACACCAACCTGACTGGTTGTACGCATTTTCTCCAGCACATCACCATACCAGAAAGCCACATCTGGTAGCCCAGCCGGAGCTGCTGTACCAGATAATCGCTGCTGCATGGTAGGCAGGTCTTTACACGCCCCGGCAGCCTGATAATACAGTTCCAATTGCCAGAAAGGCACTAGCGGAATATAGGCATCTATTGCATTCCCAGGTGTCTGGATGTGTTTTTTCTGTATTAAACTATAATCTAATAACAGACTGAATCTACCACCGATTACACTTGGACCTCCTACCTTAGTTTTCTCGGCCTGTTTTTCCATCTTTGAAGAATTCGGATACCTGCTGCCATAGATATACATGATCCAGGCCGAATTGATGTTATTGGTTACCTCGGTCATGCCGATCCATTTGGCTCCGGGCCTCACCTGGTTATTGTGGCCATATTCATGGGCTACTCCCCATGGATCGTAAAGAACACCTGCAGCACTGTACAGATTGGATCCACTACCTCCCGCGCCTATAAGATAGTTCACGCCATCACTGCTTGCATTGGGATTTCCATCCTCAGATACAGACCTCAGGAACATGTGGTTTTTAGGTACTCTGTTATATTTGGTCAGGCCGTTTAAAATATATTCTTTATGCACAATAGTGTCGTAGGCAGCAACCAGCTCTTTTCCGCCGTTCGGTGAACCGTTTAGGAGTATATATTTATGTAAGTTTAAATTTGTATAGGTTCCTTTGATGTCCAAAGTTGGATAAACACCGTTCAGCAACATTTTTGTCCATTCATCATTGGTGTCGGTTAAAGGATTGAAATATCCGTTAACCTGGCCAGTGGCTATGTTAACCCGCACAGGCTGCAGATTGGCATTATCGCTAAAATAGCTGATGTAGGCCAAGCCATTATGTGCCACATTGATAATGTTTACCCCCTTCTGCAAAGGATAACTATCGGTAGTGGCACTGTTATTAAGCGCAAAGTCCTTAATGAGCAATTTTGGGTTTACACCATAGGTATCGCCAACAAAAACAACCGCTTTGGTATTGGCCTTAAAGGCAATCCCTGTCGGGTTTTCAACCTTGTTCAAACCATTTGTCTTTAATATGCCCTCAACTGTACCGGTATTTGGATAAAAATCATAGGTCTGTACGCGGTATTTCCTGTTGTAGGTATTGTTGAAAATACACTGCGCCATGGATTTAAAAAACGGAGAAGCAATGGCATCGATATCGGTCTGTGTGATTTCGGGTTTTAACGTAGTATACAGATCATCCGCAAAAACATTACTGGACACCGGTCTGGCAGCGCGGTGAAACTCCATTTCAGCGCAGTTAACTACATTGTTTACACCAGAAAATATTTTAAATACAATTTTCGTGACGTTTTGCAGGTTGGCCGGAAATGTAAATGTAGAAGGGGTATTAACAAGGCCGGCATCAAAATCCATCAGCTTGGTCAAAGTAGCCTGCGTTGCACTGGTGTACCAGATCTCCCCTTTTCCAATGTTACCGTTTACTCCGCCATCTGTTCTGGGAAAATATTTTATGTAATCCATGCTGTTATTTCCCCCAAAGTCAAAATTCATCAATACCGGTTTGACCTGGCTGACGCCTTCGGTATAAGCAGAAAAATAAAACGAACTTAAACTGCCATCTATAGAGTAGCCGATAAGGCGCTGCTGCTCATTCGCAACCGTCCCGTTTACAGCAGTCGGCTGTATCTTTGCGTCTGCAAATAAATCCAGGTCTGCAGTTGGGTGCTCACAGTCTGTAGAAACCAGCGTTCCCGTTTCTGCAGAGCTAAAATTGATTTCGGCACAACTTGAAAAATTGCCTCCTGCCGCCCTGATTACAAAGCGGACGATATAGGGTTTTACAATCGGGCTGGCTGTCATGTCGATCGTTTTTACCGCATTGGTCTGGGCCCAGCTAATATTGCTCAGCTTGCTTACAAAAACCGAAGG
>NZ_JBFTQI010000328.1:0-7012 GCF_056398925.1 Pedobacter sp. 01T416_2 | reverse complement strand
GCATTATGTTGCCCAATATTAAAAACAGTCAGGCCAGTTGGTTAACCGTTGGTAAAGCAACCGCACAGCTTTGTTTACATGCAGGTGCAAATGATTTTGGATCGATTATGATCGAAGAAAATGTAGTATCGGCTGCTGGCGCACCACACCGCTTTACCGCGAATGGTATCCAGCAATCTATTAAGGCTGCCGGTTTCGAACCTCAGTTACGCGGACAGAAATATAACTATAGGGATTTACCTGAGCATTTGGAAGAACAGGTGATCACATACTAGAGATAGAGCTGGATAATGTGAATGGAATATGTAAGATGGAAATATATTCTATTATGCGCATTGATCTTAAAATCCTATCATCTTAATAATCTTAATAATAAAGGGAAGTAAAACCAAGTTCTACCTCCCTACCTTAAACAAAACATTACCTAATTAATAATGTAAAAATTTTTGCTATGATAGCTTTTTGCCGTCTTTCAAGAATAAGTTAGCAATTGTGATTACGCTGGCTTTATCCAAAGGCTCATCAAAACTTTCTACCGCTACAGCTTTGGTTATGCCTGCATTGCCACCTATACCTATAATATTTGCACCAGCTTGTACGGTTAAATCTTCGCCGGCATAAACAGCATCTACCTGAGGAACTCCAGAATCGTTTGCCTGACCTGAAGCACCAAGACTAACCCATGGTTTATATATTGCTGTACCGGCCGCTGTACGCATTTGACGGATGTGAGAAGCATGACGTGCCTCCACCGAGTGGATCTGTAAAGCAGTTTGCAGTACTCCCGGACTTACCCCGCATAGGCAATTGGTGCACGGGCAGAACTTCCCAAAGCACCTACCAATAAATCAACGTGTGCTTTTTCGTGATCACGAATGGTAGTAATGGCGGCTTGACTGGCTGCATTAGGAAAATTAAAAGTAACATCAGTTACTGCCGATCCAGGAGTTTTGCCTACAATACAGTGATTATAAAAATGGTATTCCAAATACTCTAGCGATAATGCAAAGTTCAATACATCAACAACCGCAGCAGGTAAAGCTGTTTGTCCATATGCTTTTTGAAACATTGAACCTAGGGCTAGCGGCATAGCAGCCAAAGAGATTTTTTTGCCCATGTTGAAAAAGCTTTTCATTGCAGCTCTTCTCGGATTTAATCTCTCATAGATTTCACCGTCAACTTTTTCAATTTCTTCTAATATATTTACAATATTCATGATTTTCTGATTTTAAAAATTAAAGATTGATAACATTAATTTTGGTTTTGATATATTTTCCAGCAATGGCTAACACCTTATCTGGCGTTAAAGCTGCATCTAAACCAGCTGAGTTATTGGCACCCAATGGAGCAAGGCTATTTAAATCAGCAAACGACCCGTTTGAGATTAAATCACGAACATAGGCTGCATGACGAGCCTCAACCGAAACAATCTTACCTGCTAACAATAAATAAGTACCATTTTTAATTCTTGGTCCGGCACCATTGTATGCTGCCACGCCCAAATCTTCGAAAGCCATTGCCGTACCTAAAACACTGGCAGAACTGGTAAAATCAATTGATGAAAAATCTACCTCCAAACTTCCTATTGCAGCGGTACTTAAAGCAGCTTTAAAAAACTCCCTGTGTGCAATCTCATGGAACTGGATATCCTGAAAATATGCTTTTTGAGCAGCTGTGAAACTTGCAGGAGGTGCTGAAGCAACTTTTATATAAAATGCGGCCTCTAATTGCTCTAAAGCATATGCATAATTTAATACGCCGAAATCATCTTTAAAATCTAAGGTTGCGCCTCCCATAATAGGATTCTCGTAACCACGATCTTTTTTACAACCGGCCGCAACCAAGGCGATGCCAGCAGCGCCTGCACCTGCATACTGAAGAAAAGATCTTCTGCCTACAGTTTTGTCAAATAAACTTTTTTCCTGAAGTTCATTTTTTGTTTCTAGTTCATTGTGTTTCATAGTAATCTATGTTTAGTGGTTTTGAATTCGTTTGATGATACATACGTGACAATCAGAACACTGGTTTTTTTGATTTGCATTTTTTTTTGTAAGCGCATTTTAATACATTCACCAACCTATAGTTATGACAACATTAAAAGCCATTATTGTTGATGATGAGGAGTTTGCCCGATCATCATTGTTTTTTTTACTGCAACAGAACTGTCCACAGGTAGAAATTACCGGTATTGCAAGATCTGTAGCGGAGGCGAAAGATATTCTGGCACACCATCCTATTGATTTAATCTTTCTGGATATAGCAATGCCCGGAGGGAATGGTTTCGAATTAATTCCTGATGCTCAAAAACATAATGCAGCAGTTATATTTACTACCGCTTATGATCAATACGCGCTGAAAGCGATTAAGGCTAACGCACTTGATTATTTATTAAAGCCAATTGATATTGATGAACTTAAAATAGCTGTAGATAAGGTTTTTCAGCACATTAAGCGCTTTAAAGGTCAGAATGAGAATGATGAAAGAATCAATAATCTGGCTTCCAGTTTAAGCTCAAGATCCGAAATCAAGAAGCTTACCCTTCCCTATGGCCAAGGTTTTAAAATGATTGATATCGATGATATCATTTATATCGAAGCCGATAGCAATTACTCTATTGTACACTTAAATAACCATGATAAAATAACGGTTTCGAAAGTTTTACGGGAATTTGAAGAGCTTTTACCGGGCGACCAATTTGTACGGATCCATAAGTCGAGCATCATCAACCTTAACCATTTAAAAGAGTATAATTCTAAAAACGGACTTCAGGTTTTCTTAAAAAATGGAGAAAGTATTAATATTTCGCGAAGAAGAGCAAGCGATTTTTTTGAAAAAATAAAATTATTTACAAAAGCGAACAGTGATCATTAAACTAGGCAAAAAAGTGCTTTTATTTACTGAAAAAGCAATACTGAAGTTAAGCTTCAGCCGCTCTTTTATTGCTTTTTTATTCGGGCTTATTATATTTATCGCTCCAAAAACGCTGCTTGCTCAAACCACTTACCTCCCCCATTATAATACTAAAAATGGGCTGGCCAGCAACAACTGTTATTACATTTTACAGGATAAAAAAGGCTTTATCTGGATTGCAACGGATAACGGATTGAGCCGTTTTGATGGTACAAATTTCCAGAATTTTACGATTGAAGACGGACTTCCCGATACCCAGATCCTCCAGATGAAAGAGGATAAAGATGGCCGCTTGTGGTTTTTTGCCTTAAACGGCCAGCTTAGCTACTTAAAAGAAGGGAAGTTTTACAACCAGGATAATGACGAACTGCTTAAAAAGCTAAACTTTAATACGGTAATTGTTTCCTTTTTAGTAGATAAACTGGGGCGGATTTGGCTCGGAACCAATGCCAACCTGATTGTTTGCTGGGACGGAAAAACGATTAAAAAGTACATTTCGCCTAATCCAAATGACAAATTTATCAATGCCTTTATACACGAAGATGAGCAAGGTAATATATTCGCCTATAGCGATTTAAGTGTACAGAAATTTAATGGAAAAACTTTTTCCATGGTCCGTTCAAAAGTGCAGCCCCTCTCGTACATGACTGCTGTCAATTCTACCCACAGATCTTTATTTTATCTAGATGCTGGCGGCTTAAAACAATATAGACATGGAACTATCAACGATCTCATATCTATTCCTCAGAATCTCATCAAGAACATGTCGGGTTATTTTTATTACGACATTGCCAGTAAAGAAGTTTGGCTATCGAATGCCAATGGTGCCTTTGCTTTGGATAAAAGCGGAAAAACTGTTCAATATCTACAGGATATCTCTGTCAATCAAATCATTAAAGATAGTAACCAAAACATGTGGTTTGCCACCAATCAGGGTATTTATATGCTTCCTAATGCAAATAACCGTTTATCCATCATTGATGCCGAATCGGGCCTGAGTAGTAACGTAATTAAAAGCATTACCAAAGATGGAAAAAACCGCCTCTGGCTGGGTACCGATGATGCCGTAATCGACGTATTAACCATCAACAATTACCAGGTAAATGAAATTGGTTTAGACGATTTCAAGAAATACAAAACCATTAAACAGGTTACTTTCGATCCAAAAGATCAATCTATATATTTTGCATCCGATTATGGAATGGGTGTTTTTAAAAATATCTACAATGGCAATAGCGAAGTAAAATATTTAAAAGAATCGAACAACTCTATGTTCGTGATCAAACATTTTAGTATCGGCAAGAATAACGACCACCTGGCTCTGGCTCTTTCATCGGGTGTTGTTTTTTTATCGGACAGAAGAAACAAATTTGAGTTTAACGCTGCGAAATACCGCGAAAAGGAAGATTTTTTTAAAGACAGGTCTTATCACGTTTTTTACGACAGCGAAGGGAATTTGTGGTTTTCGAATATTAACGGGCTGTCTCAATTTTCGAAAGGGAAATTAATTAAACATTACGAAAATCATCCTCTACTTACCAAAAGGATAAATGATATTCAGCAGCTTGCAGACGGCACTTTGATTTTGGCAACAGATGGTTATGGTTTAATTTTCTATAAGAACAGGCAAATTACCCGACAGATTACCCAAAAAGATGGCCTAACCAATAATATCTGCACCAAAATATTTGTAAAAAATAACGAAATATGGGTGTTAACAAACAAAGGTGTAAACAAAATAGCCGATTATCCCAATCAATTCACCGTGACCAATTTCGACTATGGTAAGGACCTTTTGAGTGATGATATCAACAGCTTGTTTATTGATGATAGTACGGCCTATTTTGCAACAAACAAAGGCCTGATCCTATTTAAGTACAACAATAAAAACATAGTTAAGAATCTTCCTAAGGTTTACGTTACTTCTATTATTAAGGATAATGAGCGTTTGCCGGTTGATCAAGGTAATTTTACTTTCGAAACCGGTAACAAYACGATTCTATTTACCTTTAGTGCAGTCGATTTTACCACGAGTGACATCACTTATCGTTACCGTTTAAATGAAAATTCAGCTTGGGTAGAAACCCGCACGAGGCGGTTAGATTTTTCTTCACTACAATCAGGTGATTACATATTTGAGGTAAGTGCCAAAAGCCAAAATGGTAATTGGGGCGAATCGGCAAAAATAGCTTTTACCATTAAAAGGCATTTTTGGCAAAGCTTATGGTTCTTATCTATTTTGATCCTGCTGGTAGCCTATATTTTTTATAAAGTGGCAGTTTATATTACCCGTAAGCAAAAAGATAAAGAGCAAGAGCAATTGTTGTTAAAAAACAAAGTTCTGATGCTCGAGCAACAAGCCCTACAGGCGATGATGAATCCACATTTTGTTTTCAACGTAATGAATTCGATCCAGCATTATATCAATACGCAAAATACGGCTTCAGCAAATAAGGTTTTAACGGGTTTTGCCAGATTGATCAGAAAGAACCTGGAGATCTGTACCAAAAGTTACATCTCTTTAGAGGAAGAACTAGAATACTTAAATCTTTATTTGAAATTAGAGAAGAACCGTTTCGGCGATAAATTAAAATACATTTTTAATATTGATGAAGAAATTGATAAAGAAGAAACCTTTATCCCATCTATGTTGTTGCAACCTTACGTAGAAAATGCAATATGGCATGGCATTATGCCAAAAGAAACAGGTGGTGAAATCCTGATCAATATTAAACTGAAAGATGAATTCTATCTCAACATCGAAATTATTGACGATGGGATTGGAATTGACAACTCTTTAAAGGATAAAAAGGAAACACACATTAGTAAAGGAATGCAGTTAACCAAAGAAAGATTGCACCTTTTAGGTCAGATTGGAGCAAAACCTATACACTTAAACGTTAGCCAGAATACCACAAATGGTACAACAGTATCGATTTCTATACCGTTAAAATAGAAAATTTACCGTTTACTCAATTATTAATACCACTCACTAAATAGAATCTTGATCGAACCCTCTTTAGCCTTAAACTTGTGTTAGAAATAAACGATAGTGTTTATCAAAGACGTTCTTATAGAATTGATATAGATATTTAATAACCTAACCTAAAACTATATCTTAATTCAGGTTTCATTTGTGTGTTGAAAGCGGTCTTGTTTTTAAAAGCGAGACCGCTTTTTTTATGCCCAAAAATTCTATTTTTGTATATGCCCAATAACAACATCACCAGGCACATCGAAGCCCTCGTATTTTCTTCCAGCCAAAGCATAGGTACGCAAGAAATTATACTTGCCTTAAATGTCGTTTTCAATGAAGAATTTACCGAAACACAGGTGTTCGAAAGCATAGAGCAGATTAAAGAAAAATATAGCCATGATGATTTTGCCATCGAATTGGTATTCTTAAACAATGGTTACCAGTTTCTCACCAAAAAAGATTACCATGAAACGGTTAATCAACTTCAGTTACACCGCTCGAAGAAAAAATTAAGTCAGGCCGCGATGGAAACACTTGCCATTATTGCCTACCGCCAACCGATAACCAAATTGGAAATTGAACAGATCAGGGGTGTAAATTCAGATTATTCGGTGCAACGCCTGCTGGAAAAAGAGCTGATCAGTATCGATGGAAAAGCAGAAACGCCCGGTAGGCCTATCCTATATAGCACCAGCACATTATTTATGGATTATTTTGGTTTAAATAACCTAAACCAGCTTCCTCAGTTAAAAGACATCGTAAAAGAGGAAAATACTGTTGGAGAAAATGTGGAATAAATAAATTAATTTCTTTGCTTCCAGATTGTTATTAAAAAAAGTTTTTTTGTATTTTTAAACTATAAAAGCAATTTTTATTTTTGTGTTATGAAAGCGCCAAAGAAACTCCCAACTAAGCCGACTACCAAGAAACAGGTAGACGAAGACGATGATCTTGAAGATGACGATATTCAAACAACGAAAAAGAAGCCTCAAGATGATGACGATGATGATTTTGATATGCCATTAGATGATCTTGACAACTTCGATAACTTCGACGATGACGACGACGACTATTAATATTTAAAATAACATATATTTGAAAAAGCATCCGACCGCTTGGTAGGAT
>NZ_JBFTQI010000327.1:0-6221 GCF_056398925.1 Pedobacter sp. 01T416_2 | reverse complement strand
GAACCGAAAGGAATAATACTGCTTAGGTTCAGGTTTTTCGAATTTAAAACCTGTGTTTGTGTTGGATATTTGGAATCGACGAAACTTTTTAAGCTTTCGTTCTGTGTAGCTATAAACTGAGTGGCATTAAACTTAGCGGGAACGGCCACATATAAATAGCCCCAATCGATACGCAGATCATCGCCCCGTTTCTTTAATACTGGCTGTTCTACAGTCCCTGTTTTTAAGATGGAGAGATTGTTTTTCGAACGCTTCCACGCCGATACACTTTGGTTTGGTGTATTTACAGCCAGGTTTGATGATGCGCCAAAGAAAATATCAACACTATGCGGCTTGGCATCAGTAGATTTTACGGTGTAATTGATATAACTGATTGGCCTGGCGGTTAATTTAATATCATTGAGTAATAATGGAGAGGTAAAAGCTACCTGTAGTTCTACATGGCCACAGCTAAAAGTATATTTGGTAGTGGTAGCCTGAATGGATACATTGGTTTGAGTGGCGGGAGTAATTTTTACATTGTCTGCAGCTTCTTCTACAAGCCCGGCATCTAAATGCCTGCCACCGGCTGTATTTTTACAATGTATGGCCAATACATTTTTTCCTGTTTTTAAAATCCCAACTTCAATTGGCACATAAATATAATCAGAAACCCATCCATTCTTTTTATAAATTACTTTCCCATTTAAATAAACAATTACATTATCATCGTGATTGAGTTTCAGGTATTTTTTTGCRGCCGATACATTGTCTACATCGAAGGTCCTTCTAAAATAAAGATCATCGCTATTCCATTTTGTTTTGGCAGAATTATCGTCTCCAAAAGGGGCTTCGGCTTTTTTCCAGCTATTATCGTTATAACTGTTATTTTCCCAACCTGCTTCAGGTTTGTCGAAACTGTAGCTGGCCTGGTATTTTAATGCATCGGCAGCAGGGAGTATTTCTTTAAAGGTTTTGCTTTCCTCACCCAAAAACCGGTAAAATTTACCATCTACTTTTATAATGCCCAGTAAAGATTGCTCCTTGCCTGTCCAATGTTTAGTTACCGATTGGTTAAGCCCATCGCCGAAAGACCAAATACTGAAATATGCATCATGTGTAATTAAGGGATAAGCGGGTGCTTTATCTTGTGCTTTTGTAATTAAATTAAAAAAAAGACAAAGTGCTACTAAGGAAAGTTTTCTCATAAATTAATATTTGGTTCATTAATAAATCGTTTTACCTAATTTTATCGCTCAACTTTCTAATTCTGATCACAGAAAAACGAAAAAATGACCGCTAGATTAAATGGATTATTGGTGCTTGGTAGTCGATTAAAGTAAAACGTTTTACTAATTCAATATTAGTAAAAAAATGTACATCTTTTACCCTTTAAATCCGTAACATATAGGTTACAAAGATTTGGTCAAAAAATAACCAAAAAAGGTGCCCAATTTTGGACACCTTTTTTTGGTTACGAATTAGTAGCCTGGATTTTGAGTTAGATTTCCGTTCAGATCTCTTTGTCTTTGCGGAATTGGATAAAGTGCTTTAGTTGCGGTAGATGCAGTGTGATCCCACCAACTACCGGTTGCAAATTTACCAAAACGGATTAAATCATCTCTCCTCATTCCTTCGAAAATAAATTCTCTGCCTCTTTCAGCCAAAAGCTCATCTAAAGTTAAACTTGTTGTAGTGTAGGCACGGGTGGCAAAATCTGCCTCACTAAATGCACGTTTTTTACAATCGTTAATTAATTGAACAGCTTCTGCTGTAGCTACGCCCCCATTTTTACGCATAATCGCTTCTGCTTTAGCAAAATAAATCATCGTTAAACGATAGATATTCCAATCGCCATTGTTGTAATTCGGATCAATTGACGGAACACCACCAGGGCCCGCAAATTGGTTACCCAATTTATATTTGTTAAAACGGACACCTGAGTTCTCTTCGCCTTCGCTCATATTACTTACTGTAGAACCCGTTTTATTTTTACGGATGTTATCTACAAAAGTCAATTGCGATCCATTATACTCTTCTGATGCCAGAACTGGTTCAGCTGGAGCAGCAAATTGAAACATTGGTCCTTCTAAAAGCCATCCTCTTTTTCTTAAGTCAGCATCTTCGTAGGTAGTAAAAACGCCAGGGATTAACACAATACCATCGTTACCGTTTCTGCCACCACCATAAATCTGTTGTTGCTTAAAGTGATAGAACTCTCCCGGCCAAGATGGTTGAAAGTTAGCTATTGAATAATTATAAGCAATAGAGAAAATAACTTCTTTAGACAGGTCGTTTGTGGTTTTAAACTGATCGGTAATATTTGGATCTAATCCCATTGTGCCATTTTGGGCACCTCCATCTCCAGCTATCAGTTTATTTGCAGCAGCAATACAATCATCCCAGCGTGGTGTACCGGTCCAAACCTCAGCATTTAAATAAAGTTCGACCAACATGGCATAAGCTCCTGCCTGGCTCATACGGCCGAGCATACCACGCGATAATTTAGGCGCTTTATCAATGTTTGTTTTAATTTCTGATTCAATAAAATTGAATACGTCTTTACGGGATTTTGTTTCTGGTTTTGCGGGAGTACCTACTTGTGTAACCACAGGAATATTACCGAACAAGTCCATTAATTTTAAATAATGAAATGCTCTTAATAGCTTCAATTCTGCAATAAAGGCTTCTTTTTCAACTAGCGTAATCCCCATTTGCGAAATATCACGTTTTTCGATATTCTCAATAGGGTCATTACATAAACCCATGCCCCAAAACATTAAAGACCATGCGTTGTTAATTCCGCTTTCATCTGTCGTCCAGGTATGGTAATGTAGTCTTTTCCATTTACCGCCATCTTCGCCATGACGTCCTTTTGTTGGCCATGCTAACTGATCTCCTGAAAGTTCAGCTAAGCGCCACCAGCCATCCTGACCAGATGGGGTAACCCATGCGTTTGCGTGCGTATAGGGCCTTAAAACCGCCGATAAAACCTCAGCTTTATTATTATAGAAGTTATCTGTCAATAGCTGATCATAAGCATTTTCATCTAACTTGGTGCAGGCATTTGTAAGCAACAAAGTACCTATGAGCAAACTACATATGATTGATTTATTTTTCATTTTTTTAATCTTTAAAATCCAACATTTAATCCAAACAAGAAAGTACGGGTACTTGGATAAGCACCACTGTTATCTACACCTGGCCCAGTACCAGTATCTGCAATGAAATCTGGATCGCTACCTGTGTAACCAGTAATGGTAGCTAAGTTTTGTCCAGTTGCATAAACACGCATGTTTCTAATTAATTTGGTTTTTAATTTGAAATTATAACCAATGGTTACTTCATCTAATTTAACGTAACTTCCTTTTTCCAAATAGTAGTCAGAATACATATAGGTATCATTGATTTGGCTGTATTTATCGAAAGTACTTGACAATAAGTTACCAGACCATGTTTTATTTGCATAAGAAAGTGCATTTCTGTTTAAGATATCATAATCGAACTTACCTCTTAAGAAAACACGTAAATCAAATTGCTTGTATCTGAAATTATGTGCCATTGATGCGTAATACTTAGGAATCGCATTCCCGATCATTTGTAAATCTGTTACGTTTTTATCTCTGGAGTTATTGATCTGTGCGTTTGGTACAGCCTGGCCGTTTCTGTTGTAGAACAACCATTTACCATCAGCAGTAAAACCAGCGAATTTTTTGCCCCAGAATTCACCTAAAGCACCTCCTTCATAAGTTACAATAGCATCTCCTAAGGCACCAGCACCACCAATTCCACCAAACGTTTTGTATAAAATTTTATACTCATCATTTGAATAAGAATCCAAAGTGTTTTTTAGTGTGCTCGCTGTTGCATCAATATCCCAGCTAAAATCTTTGGTATTAAATGCAGCATAACTTAATGCAAGCTCAATACCTTTTGAAGAGATTGTACCTACGTTAGTGTAAATTGAGCTTTGAACAAATGGAGGTTGAGGAGAAGTATAGGTATCCAATAAATCTTTAGTGGTACGTTTAAATAGGTCTAATGTACCGGATAGTTTACTTTTTAATAAGCTAAACTCTAAACCGATGTTACTTTCTTTTTTAGTCTCCCATTTAAGGTTTGGATTTGGATTTCTATTAGGTCCATAAGTTTCAAGATATTGTCCGTCCGGATATAAATATCTACCACCGCCACCAAGAGTTACCCTTGATGCATTGTTTGCAAAACCACTGTTACCTGTCTCTCCATAACCAACCCTTAATTTTAAATTGTTAACCCAGGTGATATTTTTCATGAAATCTTCCTGAGTAATGTTCCAGGCTCCTGAAACTGCAGGGAAGTTGCCCCATTTATTGTTATCACCGAAACGAGATGAGCCCTCTCTTCTTAAAGTAGCAGTCAATAAATATTTACCATCGTAGTTATAGTTAATCCTACCAAAGAAAGCGATTAACGTGTTATCATTTTTACCACTGCTCATCGAAGCTTTACCAACACCCAGAGCGGCACCTTGGCCTAAGTTATCCTCGTGGAATAAGTCGTTTATAAACCCACGGTTAGATGCACTTGAGCTCTCCTCCATGAAATAACGATAACTATATCCTACCAAAGCAGTTAAATTGTGTTTCGATGCAATTGTTGTATTATACTGCAAAGTTGGCTCTACAGCCCATGCCTGCGATAAATAATCACCTTTATAAGCATAACCACCACCTGGAAAATCTGTATTTTCCAATGAGTTTTCGCTTGCTTTAAGGCGGTATTGCCCATCGTTACGGTTATCGCGGGTTACAGAACCAAAAATTGAACCTTTTAAACCTTTTACAATGTCTAAATCAGCTTTAATATCTGCAGAACTGGTTTGTTGTTTACGGTAAGAAGTTTCTTGAGCCAAACGGGCAAACTCGTTGGTACTGGTTAAATCGAAACGATAAGTTCCGTCTGGATTGTAGTTGGATAAAGTAGGGTTTTTGGTTTGCTCACTTTCCCAGCCGCCGCCACCAAGTAAGTTGGCTTTGTTAAAGTTAGTTACCAGGTTCGCCTGAATTTTTAATCTGTTGTCTAAACCTGTTTGGTTAATGTTAAACCTTAAAGTATATTCTTCGCGACTATTTTCTTTTGCAATACCTTGTAAATCGCGATAGTTAATACTTGCTCTATAGCTCGTTTTATCAGTGCCACCACTAAAGTTTAAGTTGTGGTTTTGAGTCAGGTTATCATGATTGATTAACTGGTCAACAAAATCAGTTTCACTTCCAAAATTTTGTTGTTTAATCTCGCCTGTGGCAATTTTCGCTTTATAATCTGCCGGCGACAAGAAATCTAACCATTGATTATAATATTCTTTTCTGGCGTAACCAGAATAGTTGAATTGAGGAGGGCCGGCTTTACCTTTTTTAGTGGTAATTAAAATTACCCCTGCATTGGCACTAGAACCGTAAATTGCAGCTGCAGAACCATCCTTTAAAACGTCGATTGATTCGATATCATCTTGTTGCAATAAATCTGGATTACCGCCAGGAATTCCATCGATTACAAATAACGGACTTGAGCTTCCCGTTACTGTAACTACACCACGAAGCTGAACACTAACACCAGAGTTTGGATTTGAACCACTACGTGTGATGTTTAAACCAGCAACCTTACCTTGGATAAGGTCTAATGCATTTCTTGAACCACTTTGTCTGAAATCTTCAGCACCAACGTGCGCAACTGCTGAAGTTACCTCCTTTTGCAATTGGGTGCCGTACCCAACAGCAACAACAGTTACTTCCTGTAGGTTTGTATTTTTTGATACCGCAAATTTTACATTGATAACTGACGATTGGCCAACAGTTATATCCTGTGTATCGTAACCAACGTAAGTAAAACGAAGCACCTGCCCGGCATCGGCCTCGATAGCAAATTTTCCATTAGCATCGGTAAGGGTTGTTCTACCGGTAGCTTGATTTTTGATACTGGCACCTGGAACTGGCAGGCCACTATCATCTACCACTGTTCCGGTAACATTTTTTTGCGCCTGAACCCGCCCATAGAGCTTGTTATCATTCAAGAACCTCCGGGTACCTTCCCACTCCAAATTCATTGAAAACGCCGGACTATTTAGCAGCACAATGGCAGCAGACAGTCCCGTAATTTTGAGTAAATTAATTTTCATTAACGGTTTTGTTTTAATTATAAATGATTAGTTTTTGTTTCTGGTATTATTTATCTGCGAAAGCGATGGCCAGACAGGCTAAGTG
>NZ_JBFTQI010000326.1:0-6236 GCF_056398925.1 Pedobacter sp. 01T416_2 | reverse complement strand
TTGGGTTTTAAGCAGATGTTCAAGAGGTTGTATCATAATTATAGGTTTGTCATCCTGAGCTTGTCGAAGGACCTTTTAAAATACTCTTTAAGGTGTTTCGACAAGCTCAACATGACATCATCTGATGTGAAATCTCCTTTAGGATACAATTCGTGTTGAGACAGAAGTTGTGGCTACAAACTTAAAGCTGAGACTACAAAAACATACCACCTGATGCTTCAATTCGCTGCGCATTAATCCATCCCGCATCTTCAGTACATAAAAAGGCCACCACTCCACCAATATCATCTGGCAAACCTACGCGGCCTAAGGCAGTATTTGAGGCGATTCCTGCATTTATTTGCTCGTTATCGCGCACTACACCACCTCCAAAATCAGTTTCAATGGCACCTGGAGCAACAACGTTAACTCTGATTCCTCTTACACCTAGTTCTTTAGCCTCATACCTTGTTAAGGTTTCCACAGCACCTTTCATCGATGCATAAGCTGCGTAGCCAGGGGTAGCAAAACGTGCCAAACCAGTAGAAAGATTAATAATCCCACTGCCATCATTTAATAATGTTAAAGCTTTTTGGGTTAAAAAGAAAGTTCCTTTAAAGTGGATGTTTATCAAAGTATCAAATTGTTCTTCGGTAGTTTCGGCAAAAGATGCATGAATGCCGATTCCTGCATTATTGATTAGAAAATCAAATTTTTCAGCATTAAAAACAGATTTCAGTACAGCTTTAACTGATACAAAAAAAGCATCGAAAGTTTTGGTGTCGGCTACATTTAACTGTATCGCGGCGGCCTGTACCCCTAGCTGTTTTATTTCGTTAACGGTAGCTTCTGCTTCTTCTTTTTTAGATTGGTAGGTAACAATTACGCCAATTCCTTTTGCTGCAATTTTTAAAGCAGCATTTTTCCCTAATCCGCGGCTACCACCGGTTACCAGGGCTATTTTATTTTGTGTTTCCATTTTCTTTTAATTTGTTAAACAAAGTTAGATGGAATACAGCTATAAAAATGGTGACAGCTTAAGTAAAAATGGTGACTGTTTAAGTTTTATATGGTGACAATTTCCTTATTTGCGGTCAAAGACTGGAAATAAGCTTCTCTGTACTGTTTTGGTGTTTGGCCAGAGAAATGTTTAAAAAACTTGGTAAAGTTAGATGGATCGTAGGTTAATATTCTTGCAATTTCGGCAATAGGCATACTTATATTCTGTAACATTGATTTTGAAATTTCCATTAAACGTTCTTCAAAGAAATAACAGGGGGAGTGGCCTGTGGCCGATTTAATGGTATTGCTTAAGTGTGTGGGGTGAACATGAATAAGCTCGGCAAAATCCCTCACTTCGAACATCTCAGTTACCCTGCCCGATACCACATCGTCTAAATGTTTATCCAGCTCTTTCAAAAAATCGGCTGCGATTTCATGTTGACGGGCAAAAAACTTCTGTGGAATTTTCATATCAAAGCGATTGCTGTTTAAACAAATATAATATCCGGAAAAATGAATATGAAATCTGAAAGTTATTTGTGACCAAAGGATTATTAAATGCAAAAACCGCTGATTTTTAGATCAACGGCTTTATATTTTAAAAGTTAATTCTTATTTTTTGCTAAAGGGTAGATCAAATGTACCGTCTGTAACCGTTACTGATGTATTAATAGTCGTATCTTCATTGGGTGCTTTAAATGAAAATGTTCCTTTTAATTTACCACCAGCTTCGCTTGTAATCGCCAATGTACCGCTTGTAGCAGTAAATGAGCCTGTAGGTGTTTGGTCTTTCATGTAAGATCCAACTCCATCGGTTACGAGATCGTATGTGCCTACGCCTTTATAATCTATTACAGAAAGAATCATTCGTTTATCACCATTTATAGTTACAATGGTAAGTAAATTCCCAATAATTGGAGTGTTGATTGATATTGCTTCACCGGTAAAACCAATTGTGGTGCCATCTACCTTTGCACTTAAATTATTAGTACTGTTATTGGTTTCGGGCAGTTTAACCGGAACCAGGCTGATCATAAATTGCCCCTCGCTGATGGTTTTGCTTGTTGAAGTAGATTGATTTTCTCCTTTAAACGCAAAAGTACCCTTAATGTATTTGTCTGCTAAATAACTGGTTATCTTTATTGTTCCTGATGTATTGCCTATGTAAGCATCTTGTAATCCGGATGTACTCAAAAGGTAAATCGCCATATTGTTATCCGATAAATTATAGGTGCCAACACCTTTAAAATTGCTGATCAGTAAACTAAAGCCGGTATTAATTCCTTTGTTACCCGAGATTTGGACACTTATTTCTCCACCTACATCATAAACCTGAGCAGTAGCCAGTGTACATTGCACTAAAACACCATCAACTTTTGCGCTCATTGTAGATAAAGCCCATTCCTGATGGTAATCGATTTCTTTTTTACAAGATGACGTAATTAAAAGGCATACTAGTGCCAATAGCGATAATTTGAAAGGTAATTTCACGAGCGTTAATTTGTTGGATTAATTAATATGCTAAGATAAAGAAAACTGATGCAATTTTTTAACATATTTTTCCCGCTGGTACCAATCGTTATAAACCAATTCTACCTGCTTCACCTCAAAAGCGCCAAAATCAAAGTCCCTGTATTTTTCGATAAGACTAAGCAAAGCGTTTATATGGATTAACTCCGATCTGAAACGGATCACGGTAGCGTGGGCAGTTTGGATAGCATAACGTTTATCGATACTCTGTTGCAGATCTGAATTTTTAAAGCCAGCTCTGATTTCGTTTAAGATATCGGTTAAAAAACCTTGAATTAAAATGCAGGATGCCGATGCCGTAAGTCCTTTAAACTGAATCTTGAAACGCTTATGTCTGGCTAAAACCTGTTGGATGAGTTGAATGTAATCCTCAACATGAATATGCTTTAAGTCGAAGCCCTCATAACAGGAAATGATAGACATTAGGGTAATGTGTATGTCGGCATTCTGATAATAATATTGATCAGGTTCAATTGCTTTTGCTTCAGTTAAAAACTGCTGGATTTTACCTTTCGTTGCAGCATCTGGTCTGATTACCAGTGTGATTCCAAAACGCTGATCGGTATCCGAATCGATTAAATGATCTGTTTCATAATTTCCGGCAGATATCTCTGCGATTGATTCGGCATAAAGTTTATGGTAATGCTCGGCTAAATTCATTATTAGTACACAAAAAGAAAGCGTATCACCAATATAGGATTGTCATCCTGAGCCCGTCGAAGGACCTACTTAGATTTGTAGTAAAGCGTTTCGACAGGCTCAACGTGACAGATTAAGGGAAAATTAACTTATGATATACCCTCAAATATTATAAATCTAGCTTAGACGCCATCAGGTGTCTAAGTTAGATTTAAAATTAGGCCAACAAAGTTTTCCAACTCACTGCTGATCCTATTATGTTTCCTAAATCGGCAATGGCTACACGTTCTTGCGCCATACTATCGCGGTGGCGGATAGTAACGGTGTTATCTTCTAAACTCTGGTGATCAATCGTAATACAGAAAGGTGTACCAACAGCATCCTGACGGCGGTAACGTTTACCGATAGCATCTTTCTCTTCATAAATACAGTTAAAATCAAATTTCAAAGTATCCATAATCTCACGGGCCTTTTCAGGTAAACCATCTTTTTTGGTTAATGGGAAAACAGCCACTTTGTACGGCGCCAAGGCTGGATGTAAACGCAATAACGTACGGCTATCCTGTTTATCATCGGTGCTTAAATCCTGCTCTTCAAAAGCATTAATCATGGTTAACAAGAACATACGGTCTAAACCGATAGAAGTTTCGATAACATAAGGAACGTAGTTGCCATAAGGTTTACCTTCTTCATTTAAATCGTTATCGAAATATTGCATTTTCTTGCCAGAAAACTCCTGGTGCTGCGTTAAATCGAAATCGGTACGGCTATGGATCCCCTCAACTTCTTTAAATCCGAATGGGAATTCGAATTCAATATCAGTAGCCGCATTGGCATAGTGTGCTAATTTTACGTGGTCATGGTAACGGTATTTTTCGGGCGAAGTACCTAAAGCTTTGTGCCATTTTAAGCGTGCTTCTTTCCAGTATTCGAACCATTTTTTGTCTTCACCCGGGCGAACAAAAAATTGCATTTCCATTTGCTCAAATTCGCGCATACGCATAATAAACTGGCGGGCAATTACTTCATTTCTGAAAGCCTTACCAATCTGCGCAATACCGAAAGGAATTTTCATCCTTCCCGATTTTTGAACATTTAAAAAGTTTACGAAAATACCCTGTGCTGTTTCCGGACGAAGATAAACCTCATCGCTTCCTTCAGCCATTGCACCAAATTGTGTGCTAAACATCAGGTTAAACTGGCGCACATCAGTCCAGTTAGAAGTTTTAGAAATCGGGCAGATTACTTTGTAATCAACAATTAAATCTTTTAGCTGTGCTAAATTTTCAGATTTAAGCGCAAGGTTCATTTCTACTTCAAGCGTTAAACCCTTTTTAACAAATCTCCAGCTCGCTTCCTCAACAAAAGGATATTTACTGTGATCTAAAATCGTTTCCTCATCTTTAAACGTTGGTACCCAGCTCGCCTGACCTTCATCACTTAAACCCAATATTTCTTGTTGAAATTCTTCAAATTTTGCTTTGTTTTCTGCACTGAAATTGGCCAGTTCCGAATATAGCTCATCAATTTTATTCTCTAATAACTGATCGGCTCGGTAACGTTTTTTTGAATCCTTGTTATCGATCATTGGGTCGTTAAAACCATCAACGTGTCCGCTGGCTTTCCAAACCTTAGGGTGCATAAAAATTGCAGAATCAATCCCAACAATGTTTTCATGCATTTGTACCATGGCTTTCCACCAGTAGGTTTTAATGTTGTTTTTTAACTCGGCACCCAATTGGCCATAATCGTAAACGGCACTTAAGCCATCATATATTTCGCTGCTCTGGAATACAAAACCGTATTCTTTAGCGTGTGATATTACATTTTTAAATTGTTCGTCGTTATTCTTTTGAGCCATAATGCAGCAAAGATAATAAAAAGGCGGAGGGTTTAAAGGTATAAGACTGAAGGTTTTTGATCAATGGTAAAGGAACTGCGGATTTTAGAATTTCTGCACATAACTTAGGTGTTATAAGCTGTCTTAGGTGGTCGGAAACAGACGAAAGGTGTTTTACCTGTCAGCTTATACGCCCTTAAATCTCTTTTATGGTTCAAAATAATTAGGAAAGCAATAGTCGTGCTAGTCGGTTTCGGAGCTCCTGCTTTCCGCTTTAATCGTTACACTCGTGCTCGCTTTAATCAGGTTTAGGTGGCTAGAAATGTGAAACTATTAATGTTTAGATATAGGGTGCAAAAAAAAATCGGTGCAAACTAAATGTCACACCGATTTTTAAAATTAAGAGGGTGATTAGGTTTTTGTTGGCTTAAATGCTGATGTCCCTTTCCTCTTCAACACTTAATACGCCATCAATTTTTTTGATATCTGCAATTTTATGATTGCCCGGAACAATTACGATTACACCAATTGAATCTAAAGCCTCGATATCGTTAACACCGATTTCCTTGAGTTCTTTAACTACTAAATCCATTGTGTTATCCTTTACAGATATTAACCATTTTGTTTTCATCTTATAATTTTTTCAATTGGACCAATTGGATCGATAGGGAATTTCGGATTAACTAAAATTGGGAATTTATCAATTGGGAATTTATCAATCGGGAATCTATCAATTGGGTATTTTATCAATCTTGTTTTTGTAGGCGCTTGTACCAATCCTGCACCTACATCTCTGCCAGGTAAAGGTAACGTTTTCGCAGTTGAGGTTAATTTTCTCCACAAATTAATTCCTCTCAGGCCCGATGCCTGTGCCCATAGTGCGGCAATACCTGCAACATGTGGGGTAGCCATACTGGTTCCGTTCCAGCTCGCATACTTAGTAGGCAGTTTTGTAGAAGAATACACGTTAACGCCTGGAGCAGCAATATCTACAGCACCATAAGTTGGGTAAAGGCCTCCGTTAGAAAAAGCGGCTACGTTCATATTTACATCTACAGCACCCACAGCCATTATCGATGGGCAATTTGCAGGGTGCATTACCTGTCTAACAGTGCCTGGTCTTGCCGAATCGTTTCCTGCAGCAGCAATAATTAAAGTGCCTTGGGCTAAAGCGCGGGCAGCAGCGGTTTCGAAAACAGCAGAATAGCCTGCTCCGGTTACAAAGCCCCTTAACGACATGCTTACC
>NZ_JBFTQI010000325.1:0-6247 GCF_056398925.1 Pedobacter sp. 01T416_2 | reverse complement strand
GCTAAGTCCTGTGTAGCCTGATTGATGTTGTATGGTGGTTTAATTTTATTCAGAACATCGATCACTTTTGTCGAAGAAAATGCCATGCCTAAACGTAAAGCGGCAAGCCCCCAAGCTTTCGAAAAAGTTTGCAAAACCACCAGGTTTCCGTATTCGGTTAGCTCTTGAATAAAGGTCTTCTGACGGGCGTAATTAATGTACGCTTCGTCAACTACAACGATGCCATTAAAGTTGGCTAAAATTGTTTCAATATCTTCGCGATTTATCGAATTTCCAGTCGGATTATTTGGCGAACAAATGAAGATTAATTTTGTGTTTTTATCGATCGTTTCTGCGATCTTTTCCATATCCAATTGGAAGTTCGGAAGCAGGTTAACTTTGCGTATTTCTACATCGTTTATGTTGGCCGAAACCTCGTACATTCCATAGGTTGGTGGCAGCACAATTACGTTGTCTTTTCCAGGATTACAAAAAGCACGGAACAATAAATCTATCGCCTCGTCGCTGCCGTTGCCTAAAAAAGTATTTTCAATCGGCACACCTTTTATTTTGCTGATTGCATCTTTCAGATCAAGCTGCAATGGATCAGGATAACGGTTGTAATTTGCCGGAAGTGGCGAACCATAACTGTTTTCATTTGCATCTAAAAAAACTGATGCCTGACCTTTAAATTCATCCCTAGCGGTAGAGTAGGGGCGAAGGTTTTTTATATTTTCTCTTACTAAATCGTTAATGTCCATTTTAATGGTTTGTTGGTTTCCTTCGGTTTGATTACACAGATTAGGTGATTTCACCGATTGTTAATTCTTATTCTATGCTCTGTTATCTTCGGACTTTGGACTTCCGACCWCGGACTCAAAGTTCAATCTAATACTTACTGCATTCTTATGCGCATCTAATCCCTCGGCTTCCGCAAGTATTTCAACCGTATTGCCAATGTTGCTCAACCCTTCGTGGGATAAATGCTGGAAAGTGATTTTTTTCAGAAAAGCATCTGTTGATACGCCCGAATAAGCCTTAGCAAAACCACTGGTTGGTAAAGTATGATTGGTTCCAGAGGCATAATCGCCAACACTTTCTGGCGTAAAGTTGCCTAAAAACACCGATCCAGCATTGATAATCGATGGAATAAGGCTTTGGAAATGTTCGGTAGCCAATATTAGGTGCTCTGGTGCATATTCATTTGAAAATTGCATCGCCTCATCCAGGTTTTTAGCAAAAACTGCATAAGAATTGGCTATTGCTTTTGCTGCAATGTCTTTCCTTGGGAGGATATTAAGCTGATTTTCAATTTCTTTTAACGTATCAGCAATGATCTGATTTGAAGTAGCCACTAAAATAGCCTGACTATCAGTTCCATGTTCTGCCTGCGCGAGTAGATCTGCAGCAATAAATGACGGATTGGCAGTATCATCAGCAATAACCAACACCTCTGATGGTCCTGCAGGCATATCAATGGCTACTTTGTTTTGAACCATTGTTTTTGCCGTAGTTACATAACGGTTACCAGGACCAAAAATCTTATATACCTGTGGTACACTTTCCGTTCCGAAAGCCATTGCTGCAACAGCTTGTGCACCCCCAATCAGGAATACTTTTTCGATGCCCAGAAGCACCGCACAGTAGGCCAGATAACAATTGGTTTTGCCATCACTTTGCGGGGGAGAGCACACCACGATTTCTTTACAGCCTGCGATGATGGCGGGAGTGGCAAGCATTAAAAAAGTACTCGGTAAAACGGCTGTTCCTCCTGGGATATAAAGTCCTACTTTTTCAATTGCCCTCGATTCGCGCCAGCATACAACGCCTGGCATCGTTTCGATTTTATCTTCAGTTTTTAACTGCGACTGGTGAAAAGTTTTGATGTTTTGGTAAGCGGTATCAATCGCCTTTTTTGCTTCTGCGGGAATGGTAGATGCAATCGCTTTTAATTCTTCAGTATCCAAAAACAGTTTCTCTAAATTAACTTTGTCAAATGCTTTTGCAAAGTTAAAAAGTGCCTGGTCGCCATCTTTTTTTACGGTGCTGATGATGTCGGTTACCCGTTCTTCAACCAGTTTATCGTCTTCAATTTGCCTCGAACAAAGTTCTTCAATTTTTGATTTAGATAAATCTGTATAATTGTAGATTTTCAATGTTTTATAATTTTAAATTAACTAATAGTTAACGTGAATTTAAACGATTTTACTTGATTATTTTCTCGATTGGCATTACCAAAATACCTTCAGCACCTGCTGCTTTTAAACTGTTTATTTTATCCCAGAAATCTTCCTCGGCAATTACAGAGTGAACAGCAACCCAGTTTGGTTCGAAAAGTGGAACTACCGTTGGGCTTTTTACGCCCGGAAGTAAATCGACTACTTTTTGAAGGTTATCTTTTGATACATTTAGCACCACGTATTTATTAGATTTTGCGCTAAGTACAGAGCGGATGCGTTGAAGCAATTCTGCAACTTCAGGATTATCAGCTATTGATTTATTTCCGATTAAAACGGCTTCAGATTGCATCACATCAGCGAAAGGTTTTAGTCCGTTGCTTTTTAGTGTTCCACCTGTTGATACGATATCAAAAATAGCATCACTTAAGCCTAAGCCCGGACCAATTTCTACCGATCCTGAAATGGTTCTGATATCAGATTTTATGCCTTTTTCCTGTAAGAATTTTTCGAGGATTACCGGGTAAGAAGTAGCAATCGCTTTGCCATTTAACTCTTCCAGTTTTTGGATATTACTGGTTGCCTGAACAGCAATTTTTAAGGTGCATTTTCCGAAGCCTAATTTTTGTAGATAATCTACCTCAGCTTTGGTTTCTACAATTACGTTTTCTCCAACTATACCCAAATCGGCAATGCCATCCTGTACATATTCAGGAATATCATCATCCCGGAGGAAAAGAATTTCTAAAGGAAAATTGGTAACGGTTGAGATGAGTGAGCTTTTGTAGTTTTCGAAAGATAAACCACAATTTTTAAGTATTTCTACAGATTTTTCGTTTAACCTACCCGACTTCTGGATAGCGATTTTAAGTGTTTTCAAAGTATTGAATATAGAGTGAACAAGAAATTATTTTACGGAAAAAAGTTTTGAAGTACAAAACAAACATATCATATCGCCTATCGGCGATGGTGTAAATGTAAGTGATGGTTCAAAGTTAAATTCATAAATTATTTCTGCCAGTATCAATGCTTTAGCTGATAAGCGCTGGCAAATATAGCGTTTGAAATGGTAAAACAAAAAATAATGGCACTTAATTTGCCATTATGCTGTTTTTATTGCCAATAACCCTTATTTTGTACTAAAATTTTACGTGTTGAAAAAGTTTCGCTTTCTAATTTTCCCCCTTATTTTGTTTGTTTCTGCCTGTGGATGGTTTAAGAGCCCTCCAGAGATAGGTAAGGTGTTATCTGAACATTTTAAGAATAAAATTTATAAAGATTTCGATACTGTAGCTTATGATAGCATTTTTGTAAAGACTTTGGATAGTCTTTCAGACAAATTTGTAAATCCGAAAACAATTAAAGGTTATTATGCCGATAATCATCGTCAGCCTGTGCTTGTTACCAGATTTTATATCAATGGAAACTTAGATTCGCTGGTAAGCTATTTAAACGAAAGTAAGGTTCATGGCTTCAATCCGAAGATTTTTAAAGGAGACGAGATTAAAAGCTTATTAGATGAATTAACAGCAAACAAGTTTAAAAAGGTAGAAGAAAGTTATCCGGTTATAGCGAAACTAGAATTACTATCGGCCAATGCCTATTTAAATTATACAAACTATTTAAAATTTGGGGTGGTAAATCCCCGTAATATATTTTCGCGCTACTACATTAAAGTTAAACGTCCGGACAGCGTTGGGATGACCAATCTTTTGAATAGTGTGAACCTGTTGGACACACTCAGATCTGTTCAGCCCAAATCGGCTCAATATAAAGCTTTGCAGGCCGCCTATTTGAATACAGATGCTTACGATGAGAAACGGATTTTACTGCTAAATATGGAGCGCTTCCGTTGGAAAATGCCTGAGACTGGCGATAATTATGTGCAGGTAAATATCCCTGATTTTAGGTTAACCTGGCTGGATAAACAAGATACCGTAATTACAATGAAAGTTTGTGTTGGCGGGCGGCGCGAAAATGGTTACGAAGAGAAGTTAAAAGCCTTTGCAAAATCGGGCAATCTGGATGATAAACCGAAGAACCATGAGACACCTTTATTGTTCAGTAAAATCAATTCCATTCAGGCCAATCCAATCTGGAATATTCCGGTCAGCATTGCGCAAAGTGAGATCTATTGGATGGCCAGAAAAGATCCATATTATTTATCGAACAGCAACATTAAAGTTTACTATAAAGACAAACTAATTGGTGAACCTGATACCATCAATTGGAATAGGTATTCGCGTGATAAATTACCCTTTAAATTTAAACAAGGATCTGGCGGTGGAAACGCTTTAGGAAAGTTCAAATTTATCTTCGATAATAGCTCGAGTATTTACCTGCACGATACCAATAATAAGAACGGATTTAACCTGACTAATCGGGCTATAAGTCATGGCTGTGTACGCATCGAAAAGCCATTAGAATTTGCCGAACTCTTGGTTAAAGATTCTTACACTTATGATAAGCTTAGGGCAGAAGTAGATTTACCACCGATAGATAGTACACATGTAAAATGGTATAAAAAACGTATGGCACAAAAGGCCGATACAACCAAAGCATTTCAATTAAAACCAGCTTGGTTTGCCCCAAAGAAAAATGTTCCATTAATTATTACCTACATTACTGCCTGGTCGCAAAATGATAAGATTGAATACAGACCTGATGTTTATGGTATGGACGAAAAACTTTGGGCTGCGATGAAGAAATTCAGGTAGAATTTAATCAATAGTTTAGCGCTTGCAGTTGAAAACAATGTTAAGGTTTCCCCTAACAGCAGCACAGCTATTTAATCATTTTCCTGAAGGTAAAGCAACAGATACTGGCATTGTCATCTTAATTTCGTTGACAAGGAAAAAATTGAAAAGGTAGTTTTTGTGTGTTTCGAAAATGAAAATTATGAACGCTGCCTACAAAAGCCAATGAATTAATATTAAGATCATCATGGACAACAAAATAACCAAAGGAATCAGTAAGCTGCTAAGTTATATCTTGAGGCACTCGCCAGAAACCATAGGCTTAAAGCTCGATGAAAATGGTTGGGCTGACGTGAATGAACTGATTACCAAATTTGACCTCTATGATAAGAGAATAGATTTTGAACAGCTTGACTACATTGTCGAAAATAACGACAAAAAGAGATTTGCTTTCAACGAAGGTAAAACCAAGATCCGGGCAAGCCAGGGGCATTCCATTTCAATAGAGCTAAACCTTGATGAAGCAGAACCACTAGAATATCTCTATCATGGTACAGTTGAAAAGTTCCTGTCGGATATTAAATCGCAGGGACTTCAAAAAATGACGCGGCAGCATGTGCATTTAAGTGCCGATAGAGAAACGGCCAATAAAGTAGGTGGCAGGAGGGGAAAACCGGTTATCCTTACCATTAATAGTGGAGAGATGCATAGGGCAGGCTATAAATTTTATTTATCAGCTAACAATGTGTGGCTTACAGATGTTGTGCCCGTTGAATATATAACGTTTTAACATGGGCAGAACATTAGCAATAGGTGATATACACGGGGGATTAAAAGGTTTAGTTCAGCTATTCGAGCGTGCAGATGTAACAAAAGATGACAAACTGATTTTTCTTGGCGATTATGTGGATGGATGGAGTGAATCGGCGCAAGTAATCAATTACATGATGCAATTGGAAGAAAGTCATCAGTGCATTTTTATCAAAGGAAATCACGATGCTTGGTGTATCGATTGGTTGGAAAAAGGTATTGTAGATGATGTTTGGTTTGTTCACGGTGGTAAATTAACCATCGAAAGTTATAAAAACTTACCTGATCCGGTGAAGCAAAAACATCTAAATTTCTTTGAACGCATGAAAGATTACTACGTGGATGAGCATAACAACCTCTTTATTCACGCCGGTTTTTCTTCCATGCACGGTCCTGAAAAAGAACGTTATTCTTCCAATTATTCGTGGGATAGAACACTTTGGGAAATGGCCCTGACTATGGATAAGAGGATCAAAAAAGATTYGGTACTTTATCCGAAACGTTTATTACTCTACAATGAAATTTATATCGGCCATACCCCAACGCTCTATTATAACATGAACGTGCCCATGCAGGGTTGTAACG
>NZ_JBFTQI010000324.1:0-6254 GCF_056398925.1 Pedobacter sp. 01T416_2 | reverse complement strand
TGATTACACAGATGAGGTGATTACACTGGCTTTTTTTATAATCAGTTCATATCTCATCTGTTTTACATCTCCCATTTTATACCAGTTTCTTCAGCGCCCATGCATAACCTTGGTGTACATTATCGTGGCCAATAGTTGTGATCAGAATTTCTTCAATGTTGTTCATCTGTACGCCATAGGTAGCTGTTGTAAAAGGAGTGATGCTCGAAAATTTTCCGTTCGCATAATCTTCTTTTATTTTTTCAATGCTTTCTAACGCGATGGTTTTCAATTCAGCTACTTCTTCTTCTATTACGGTGTAAGTTGGCTTCGTATCTTTTTTATAATACTCGTTAAATTTTACCGAAGCAGCATCTTGTAATACACCTGTACGAACATAACAAAGCGTTTGCGTGCTCACTACAACATGGCCAAAATTCCAGATAATGTTATTGTTGTAACCATCCGGAATTTTATTTAATTCTTCGATTGTTAAATCATCTATCAACTTAATAAATGCCTTGCGTGAGTTTATTATAAAATCAAATACCTCGTTCATCATATTATAATTCGTATCTATCTACTTATCGTTTTGTTTTTCAGCTTCGGTTAATGTTTCGTTAAAGGTAATCTTGTTAAAGAACGGGTCGTTTACTGTTACTGCCCAGGTTCCGTAAAAAGTTTTCTCCAAACCTGGCCTGTTGTACTTATATTTTTTATCTATTATTTCTTTATGAAATGCTCTCAATCCTATACAATCTACATATACATTTGCACCGGGAGAACTATCTCCATGGTGCTCACTTAAATGGAGTTCGATGCCTCCTAATGAAATCTGCATATAAACAGGGGTATTTTCTTCAAACGTGTGTTCCCAGTCTATTTTAAAGCCCAGCCAGTTTACGTAAAACTCTACTGCTTTATCGTAATCGAAAATTCTTAAAATTGGTATGGCTTTATTGCATTTCATATTACATTGTAAAAATCTTCCCCCCTTTTTCTAAAAACTCATTTTCTACCAATTCTTCACCTGGTTCGAAAGCTTCGAATTCCTTTAGTTTTTCGTGGAAACCTGCACTGTCTTTAATAATGGCTACTCTTGCAGATCTCACAAATTCAATTAGTTCGTAAGGTTCTAAAGCTTTCACCAAAGCATCAGTTTCTTCGCGGTGACCAGTTACTGCAAAAACGGTATAATCTTTACGGATCACTACCGCACTTGCACCGTATTGTCTTAATAAACGCTCTACGGTTACTTTTTCTGCAATTTCATCTGTAGAAACTTTGTAAAGCGCCAGTTCCTGCCAGATAATTTCTTCGTTGGTGTTGAAATAAACTTTCAATACCTCAATCTGTTTTTCTATCTGACGGGCCAGCTTTCTCACTACCTCGTAACCTTCGTGGATGACGATGTTGAAGCGGTGTATTCCTTCAATTTCTGATGCGGAACTGTTTAAGCTTTCGATATTGATTTTTCTTTTCGAGAAAATAATCGCAATCCTGTTGAGTAAACCAATGCGGTTTTCGGCGTACACCGTAATGGTATATTCCTGTTTTCCTTCTAGGTCAACGGTGTCTTCTGTATATTTTATTTTATCTTCAGTACTCATGATAGTTTCTTTTTTATCTTAAACCTCTACCTTACTTCAACCTGATTTCGCTTACACTCATTCCTTGAGGAACCATAGGGAAAACATTATTTTCTCTGCCTACCATAACCTCTAATAGGTAAGAACCTTCGTGGTTGATCATGGTCTCTAGTGCAGTTCTTAGGTTTGCACGTTCATCAACTTTGCTCGCTTCGATATAATACGATTTTGCTAAAGCAACAAAGTCAGGGCTGGTGATATTCACGAAAGAATAACGTTTATCATGAAAAAGCTGTTGCCATTGACGAACCATACCTAAAAAGCGGTTGTTCAAAATCAGAATTTTTACTGCTGCGCCAAACTGCATAATGGTACCCAGTTCCTGAGGCGTCATCTGGAAACCACCATCACCGATAATTGCGATAACGGTTTTATCAGGTGCACCATATTTAGCACCAATTGCTGCTGGTAAACCAAAACCCATTGTACCTAAACCACCAGAAGTAATGTTGCTGCGGGTATTGTTGAATTTAGCATAACGACAGGCCACCATTTGGTGCTGACCAACATCGGTAACGATTACGGCATCGCCACCACAGATTTCGTTGATGTTGCGCAATACTTCGCCCATGGTCATTTCATCACCAGTTGGATAAAGCTCGGGAGTGATGACTTGATCTATTTCCTCCTGGTTATATTGTCTGAACTTAGCTAACCAATCTTCGTGTTTGTTTTCGTTAACTAAATTGGTTAATAGGGGCAAAGTTTCTTTACAGTCGCCCCAAACACCAACTTCTGCCTTAACATTTTTATCAATTTCGGCAGGGTCAATATCTAAATGTACCACTTTAGCTTGTTTGGCATATTTATCTAAACGACCGGTTACACGGTCATCAAAACGCATACCGATGGCAATAATTACATCAGCTTCGTTGGTTAATACGTTCGGGCCATAATTACCGTGCATGCCTAACATACCTACATTTAACGGGTGTGAAGTTGGAATAGCACCTTCGCCCATAATGGTCCATGCAGCAGGGATTCCTGATTTATTGATAAAAGCTTTGAATTCTTCTTCGGCTTTACCCAAAATAACACCTTGTCCAAATAAAATGAAAGGTTTTTTTGCTGAATTGATTAATTCGGCTGCCTGCTCGATATATTCTACCCTAACTTTTGGCTTCGGGCGATAACTTCGGATGTGGTTGCACTTTACATATTCAGGAAATTCCTCCAATTGTAATTGTGCATTTTTGGTAATATCGATTAAAACAGGACCTGGTCTGCCACTTTTAGCGATATAAAAAGCTTTAGCCAATACCTCTTGAATTTCTTTGGCATCAGTAACCTGATAGTTCCATTTTGTAACCGGAGTAGTAATGTTAATCACATCAGTTTCCTGAAAAGCATCCGTTCCCAATAGGTGGGCGAAAACCTGTCCGGTGATACAAACCAATGGCGTACTATCGATTTGCGCATCTGCCAAACCAGTAACCAAATTGGTTGCACCTGGCCCGCTGGTTGCGAAAACAACACCAACTTCGCCGCTTGCTCTTGCAAAACCCTGAGCGGCGTGGATACCACCTTGCTCATGGCGAACTAAGATGTGTTCTAATTTATCAGCATAATCATAAAGAGCATCATAAATAGGCATGATTGCTCCTCCCGGATAACCGAAAATGGTGGTTACACCTTCTTCAATTAATCCATTCAACAAAACTTGCGAGCCTGTTCCTTTAAATAAGGTTTTTGAGGTTTCTGCTTTCGCCTCGTTTTGTTGTATTGTATCTTGTGCAGTTTCCATAGTTATGTTTTTGCGGTTCTACTATTCTTTAATTTTAAACCCAATTCTTTGTCTGTCGTTCCATTTTAATTGAGCAATTTTCTCGTCTATTAAATTTTCCATTGCATCATACAGCTCGTTGAGCTGAACATCATGTTCCCCAATCCGTTCTTTAATTTCTGTTAACTGTTCATTAAGGTTGCTTTGCTTCAGCAAAATTTTCCGAACGTCAACAAAGGCTCTCATAATGGCAATATTCATGTTAATTGCCTTATCACTTTTCAAAACGCCACTCAACATGGCAACCCCTTGCTCTGTAAAGGCATAAGGCAATTTTCGAGTACCTCCCCAACTTGAAGTCACAATTTGTGACTTCAAGTTGGTTCCGCCTGTCATCACAATTTGTGATGATGTACCTTGATTACTTGCATCAATCTGAAGTTTTATCTCTTCAAACTCAGCAGAAGTTAACTGAAACATAAAATCTTCAGGAAAACGCTTTATGTTACGTTTTACCGCCTGATTCTGTGCCTTCGTTTCAACTTCATAAAGCGATGCCAAATCGAAATCCAGCATTACTCTTTCTCCCCGGATTTCATAAATCCTATTCTGAATACTTTTAATTATTTGCATAATCTATTTTATTAGTAATCAATTAATCTGGGGGATGATTTTTTGATTTTAGTATTCGTCAGTTACGCAACCACTAGCTGCGTCTGAAACTGTTTTAGCATATTTATATAAAACACCTTTTGTTACTTTTAATGCTGGTTGTACATAGTTTTTTCTACGCGCTGCAATCACTTCGTCACTTACCTGTAAGCTAATGATGTTGTTTACCGCATCGATCAAAATCCGGTCTTCATCTTCTACCAAGCCTATTAAGCCACCTTTGTAGGACTCAGGTGTAATGTGACCAACCACAAATCCATGTGTACCACCAGAGAAACGTCCGTCGGTAATTAAAGCCACTGATTTGCCTAAACCAGCACCAATAATTGCTGAGGTTGGTTTTAACATTTCTGGCATACCTGGCGCACCTACCGGACCTGAATTTTTAATTACGATTACATCGCCAGGTTGAACACGTCCGCTTGAAATTCCGGCAATTAAATCGTGTTCGCCGTCGAATACACGTGCAGGGCCTTCAAATTTCTCACCTTCTTTACCACTTATTTTTGCAACAGAACCTTTTTCAGCCAGGTTTCCGTAAAGAATCTGTAGGTGACCAGTGGCTTTAATCGGCTCACTTAGTTTCTGGATGATTTTTTGATCATAATCCATAACCGATTTTACATCGGCTAAATTCTCAGCCAGGGTTTTTCCGGTRACAGTTAAACAATCGCCATGTAATAAACCCTCGTTTAATAAATATTTCAATACTGCCGGGATACCTCCATATTGATGTAAATCCTGCATTAAGTATTTTCCACTAGGTTTGAAATCGGCAAGTACGGGTGTTACATCACTCATGCGCTGGAAATCATCCTGAGAGATTTCGATACCGATAGCTTTACCCATTGCAATAAAATGTAATACTGCATTCGTACTGCCACCTAAAATGATAATAGAACGAATGGCATTTTCGAATGCTTTTCTCGTCATAATATCAGATGGTTTGATATCTTTCTCTAATAAAATTTTGATGTATTTACCCGCATCTAAACATTCTTGTTTTTTCTCCTCGCTGATTGCTGGGTTCGAAGATGAATAAGGCAAACTCATACCTAAAGCCTCAATTGCTGATGCCATTGTGTTTGCAGTATACATCCCTCCACAAGCACCTGCACCAGGGCAAGTATGTTTTATGATGCCCTGATAGTCTTCCTCAGAAAGGTTGCCACATATTTTCTGCCCCAGAGCTTCGAAAGCTGAAACGATGTTCAATTCTTCGCCTTTGTAATGGCCAGGCGCAATCGTACCACCATAAACCATAATTGAAGGGCGATCTAAACGTGCCATGGCCATAATCGCGCCAGGCATATTTTTATCACAGCCAGGGATAGAGATAATTCCATCGTAATATTGGCCACCGCAAATGGTTTCGATACTATCAGCAATTACATCGCGGCTTACCAGCGAGTAACGCATACCATCTGTACCGTTGCTCATCCCATCACTTACGCCAATGGTATTAAAAACCAAGCCCACTAAATCATTATTCCAGACCCCTTTTTTCACATCTTTTGCCAGATCGTTAAGGTGCATATTGCAGGTGTTACCATCGTAACCCATACTTGCAATACCGACCTGTGCTTTAGCCATATCAGCATCAGTTAATCCGATTCCATAAAGCATAGCTTGCGCTGCCGGTTGTGTAGGGTCTTGTGTAAATGTTTTACTGTACTTGTTTAATTCGCTCATTGTTTAAATTGTATGTATGCTGTTGTATTTCAATTATTTCTTTTTGAGGCAAAAAAAAACCGCCTCTTGTGGGAGGCGGTTTCGATATGGTATATTTTTAATATTATACGCAACGATTTCCACCTCTCTTTTGAGAAATGACAATAATTAGGTTGCTAATAATGTTTGTGTTTATATTCATGTCTTTGATGAATCACAAACATACTAACTATTTAAAAAATTAAAGAACTATTTAAT
Source organism: Pedobacter sp. 01T416_2 (assembly GCF_056398925.1). Taxonomy (NCBI): domain Bacteria; kingdom Pseudomonadati; phylum Bacteroidota; class Sphingobacteriia; order Sphingobacteriales; family Sphingobacteriaceae; genus Pedobacter; species Pedobacter sp. 01T416_2. The sequence continues at coordinate 302 of NZ_JBFTQI010000324.1, read as the reverse complement.
CTTATTTATTTTTTTACTCCGATCACGATTCCTGTTGCCCAAACCTGCTTGGTTAAGTGCAGATCATCACGGGATTCTAAATCTTTGATCAATTTTATAGCCTTATCCTGGTGGCCATCAGGCCAATTCGATTGTGGCAGCATATCATCGATGATGTAAAGTCCGCCGGTATTAAGCATAGATATCGCCTCATCTAAAAGCAAATATTTTCCATGCCAGGTATCAGCAAAAATATAATCGAACTTTTTGTCTTTATTCTTTTCAATCCATTCCGCACCATCGGTATCAACTAATGTTAAGCG
>NZ_JBFTQI010000323.1:0-6271 GCF_056398925.1 Pedobacter sp. 01T416_2 | reverse complement strand
GTGTAAACAGTCAGCAAAAAAAATATGTAGAAAGGCTTTTCAAAAGCGATAAAGTTACTTTTAACCTGCAGGATATTAAACGTGGGTATTATAAACTGGTTGCCGACCAAACTTTCGAAACCGTATTTCCTAAAATTTCATATCAGGCAGCAACAGACAGTTATACTTTTGAGGTGGTGGCACAGCCGAAAAAGAGCTTTAAACTCGAATTAGGCGGCAATATATCTACAAGGCCCATCAGCAATGTTTTTTTGGGTGCTCAGTACAATTACCTCAACCGAAAATCGTATACTTTTGGAACCAGCTTTTACTCTGGCCGCTTTTACGAATCGGTACAGGTTAATGGCCGGGTAGATTATCCAACCAGACTTCCCTTGTTTCTGGCCGCGGAGTTAACCTATAATCACTGGAATTTTTATAATACCAGCCAGATATTTATCGAAAACCCACGCCCCATTTACATCGAACAATCTGACCGTAAGATTGACCTTATGATGGGAATGCCTTTAAATTACAATACCAAAATTGTTCTTCATTCTACTTTTATAAATAATAATGATCGCTATAGCCCAAACAATACCTTTGCGGTAGGCGATCTGCTCGATCAAACTATTTTTAATGGGTTTAGGGGATCCTTAAATCTCGAAAAAAATTCGTTAAACCGGAAACAGTATGCCAGCAGAGGTCAAAGCTTTTCGCTAAGTTTCAATTACACCACAGGCCGCGAAAACTATAATCCCGGCAATATTTTCCGAACCACTCCGGGTTTTGTTAAAATTCCGGGCAGTAGTCATTTGCGTCAATGGGGAAGCATAAAACTTACCCAGGAAAACTACTTTTTACACATCAAAAAATATACATTGGGTTATATTGTGGAAGGCGTTTTCTCTAACCAACCTTTATTTAGCAATTATTACGCTACGCTTTTAACTGCTCCAGCCTTTTATCCTTTGCAAGATAGCAGATCGTTATTCCTGGATAAATTTAGGGCCACAACCTATGCTGCTGGCGGAATAAAAAACATTTATAATGTTAAAAAAAATCTCGATTTTAGATTGGAAGGTTATTTATTTTTACCCCATAAGGAGTTTGAGCTGAATAATTTTCAGGATGTAGATTATGCCAAAGCCATCACAAAAATACGCTATGCAGGTACTGCAGGTTTAGTTTACCATTCACCGCTCGGCCCTGTAAGCCTAAGTTATAATTTATATAATGATGCAGTTAAAAGAAATGGTGTATTATTGCATATCGGTTATTTAATTTACAATAAACGTTCTATCGAATGAAACGAATCTTACTCTTGCTTTCACTGTGTTTAATCGGGTTTTTCAGCCATGCACAAACCGCAGCAATCAATAATTTTCTGGTAAAAGAAAATTTGCTTAAAAACAACAAACTGGCCATTATAGCAGCCGATTCTTTAAACAACCCCAACGAAAACATAAACGGAATCTACACCTTTAGTGTAAGTGGTTTTACACAGGTATTAAAATTTAATGATGGCATAGCCGTGCTACCTTTACCCATCGATAAATCTACCTTCGTTTACATCAAACATCAAAACGACTCTGGCACCCACAGCAAACTGGTGTATGTATATAAAAAAGATACCGATTTAAGTCCGTATGCCATAAATAGTTTATGGCTTTTCATCATTCCGATTATACTGGTAATTATTGCCTTTGCCTTCCGCAAACTGATCATATTTGTGGTCATTGTTTTTCTGGTATTTGTGTATTTTAACCACAGCAATGGCTTAAACCTTTCTACCTTTTTCGAAAGTATATTCGATGGGTTAAAAAACCTCGTCTGATTTTCTAAATAAAATCGTCATCCGATAGCTATCGGATGCGAGGAGGAACGACAGCCTGTCCCGATTTTTCGGGAAAGCAATCTCATGCTATAAATTCTCTTATTCTTTTTAGAAAAGCAAGGCCTGTGGTGCTTCGGTTATACCAGTCCCGCCCTTTGCTTAATCCCGATAAAATTATAGCGATAAAAAAATCACTTAAATCGGGATAACGCTGTCGGTCGGGTTTATTTTACCACGGATAGCAGCAAGTTGTAGCCCCCTAAGCCCGATCGAAGCGAGATGCCGATTATTTCAATCGGCAGAAGCGGGAGCGGGACTACAGAGAACCAATAGCTTCTGCAAAGCCCTTCCCATAAAAAAGAAAATTAGTTATAACAGCAGTAAATTAACAATTTGTGCTCACGTTCGTTCCTAATAAGTGTGAAATAACAAATCGTTTAGCGTATAAGGTCTAATGCGAATTCTCTTTTTTTAGAAAAGCAAGGCCTGTGGTGCTTCGGTTATACCAGCCCCGCCCTTTGCTTAATCCCGATAAAATTATAACGATAAAAAAAAACCTTTAAATCGGGATAACGCTGTCGGTCGGGTTTATTTTACCACAGATAGCAGCACAGTTGTAGCCACCTAAGCCCGATCGAAGCGAGATGCCGATTATTTCAATCGGCAGTTTATCACGGTAGAAAATTAACAATTCATCATTACTTTTTTACTAAAATTTTTAGTAAATTTGATTTATGGAAAATCTATTTTTAGTGTGTTTAGTTCCTCCTGTTTCTGTTGTAGAAGACATAGATGAGATTAGAACATACATTTCAGAGAAATTTAATGTGTATGAATCATTAAAACGTCCGGCACACATCACCTTATACCCTCCGGTAAAGCTTTCAGCTTACGATGCAGAAAAAAGATTTTTTAAAGCTTTAGCAGATGCCGCTTTCAGTCAGCCATTTACACAGGTACTCCGAAACTTCAGTTCATTTCTGGAGCATACCTTTTATCTCGATGTTGAACAAAATGAGGGCTTAATGAGCCTGGAAAAACAGATTACTAAAGCATTACAACCTTTAAAACTGATAGCGAAAAAAGAAAAATTCAATCCACATTTAACTTTAGCGTTTAGAGATGTAAAACCACCCATTTTCAAACAGCTTTCTGCCGAATTTAAAGACCGGAAATTTAAACGAGAGTTCCCTGTTTCATCCTTTTCTGTTTACAAACACATGGATAAAAGATGGCAACCCTTTAAAGAATTTTCATTTAAAGATCCGGATACCAAACCCAAAATATTAAGCCTTTTCGGTTAATTAGAATGGCATACCAATACCAAAGTTATACTGTAGAAAACGATAGGTATCAGGCCCGTGTGTGGCGTTATAGCTATTTTTAAAATCCCTGGCCCCAGATAAAAATTTGCTGATTACCCACTGGTCTGATCCGATAAACTGAGGATCTTTAAGTTTTAGTCCCACATCAAACCTGAAAACAAAATACTGAACATCGTACCTTAAACCAACCCCAGTACCAATAGCAATTTGCTTAGCCAATTTACTAAGCTTAAACACGGTCAATTCATCCAACTCAGGGTATTCAAGCGTAATCGACTCCCCTCTGCGGATATTCCAGATATTACCGGCATCAACAAAGGCAGCCCCTTTCAAAGTAGCCCCGAAAAATTTCCGTGCAAGTGTAAACCGATATTCAAAATTAGTTTCTATCCGTAAAGTACCCAATTGATCCAGCCCAAAAACAGCCTTCCGTACTTCATCGCTGGCAAGTACTTGTCTATTATAATTACCTGGACCGATGGTTCTGGCCTGCCAAGCCCTTAAGCCGTTAGATCCACCGGCAAAAAATTGCTTTTCGAAAGGAATACCTGTTAAAATTGAATTACCATAAGCGTAGGCTAATCCGGTGTTTAAACGGGCAATAAATTGCCTTTCGCCACCCAAATGTTTATACCACCTAATATCTACCTCTGGCCTGGTGTACTGGTTAAAAGGCAAGCCTAATATCTTTGCCGGGTCGTTGTTTGCCGGATCATGCTTTGAACCTGTTAGTTTAGATATGCCTTGCAACATATTGCCTGCAATATCCATCCCTGCCCTTAAATAAACAAAGGTTCTCAGTTGGTTTAACTTATCCGAATTCAACGTGTAGGTATATTTCATACCCAGTGTTAAATCTTTACGATCGAGTAGTGAAGAATAATAAAGGTTGTTAAAGCGGGTAATTGCATCCACTTTTGATGTATCGAGGTTACCAAAACGGTACTCAAAATTTAATGGGGTAAAAGAGTGGAGTTTAGATTTGGTTTCAAACCAATCGTAAGTAATGGAGTTGATAAAAATCCTTCGTACCGAAACATCTTTTTGTAAGGCATAAATGTAACTGGTTGCAAAAGTAGTGTGCGGCATTCCGTTTCCACCTAAAACAGGGTTATAAAAAGGGATCATCAATCTCGGTACCGAAATACTCGCACTGATTGAGAAATCGCGCTGATAAATATCACTAAAAACCTTGGCACCGTTACCTATACGCGATTGCAAACCACCTTTCACCTGGAGTTCAAATCGTTCTGCTCCTCTAAAAATATTGTTGTTGGTATAAGTATTTCCGAGGGTAAAGCCAACGGTACCACCATTAAACGGAACCTCACCCTCCACGCGGTTACTCATTACCTTTTGAGGGGTGAGCAAAATGATTGCATTGATTTTATTTGAGGTACTGTCCCTTCTGAAATAATCGATCTTTACGTTTTTGAAAACATTTAGCTCATACAAGCGATCGTAAGTAAGATTTTCGTTCCGGATGTCATAAAGGTCACCTTGCTTCAGAAAATCGTAACGAACGATCGGATTACGCCTGTAACGCTTAGAGAAATCGGTATAAATAATCCCGTTCAAAGTATCTTTGCTTAATTTATATCTTGCCGAATCGGGCAAACCGTCAGGATTTGGCGCAATTAACAAATGTGTGTAACCAATATTAAACTGTTTATGCGGTCCATTTGCAGGATCTGTTACATTAAGGTTCAAATCGATTTTGTTAGTCTTAGAGCTGGGTTCAGCACCATATACATCAAAATTTACATAAGGTCTTAAAAAATAGAAATATCCATTTTCTTTCATAATGCGATAAATCTGCTCCCTTTCATAAGTTAAAGAGTCTTCATCGTACTGCATTCCCTTGTGTAAATGGGATATTTTAGCCTTATTCGATTCGTAAAGGTTCCTAATATTTGCATTTGGGATCGAATCAGAAAGTTTCTCAATAAAATAAGCAGGCCCAGGTTTTGCACTGAATACAATTTCGGCCTTTTTATCTGCAATCTTGATGGCAGAAGTTACTTCGGCCTGGCGGTAGCCCTTACTTTTTAAAAACTTCTGTATCTGTGTTCTGGAAATTTCGACCAATGTACTATCTAAAATAGCAGGGGGTGTACCAAACGGCTTAATATCGCTGGTTTTATACCGACCATCTTTTGTATTGAACAAATTGTACAAAGGCACATTGATACTCAGCTTAGATGCCGGCCTGATATCTTTCTGAACATAATTGTAAGCCTGTTCTTCAAATTTAGCATCAACACTATCAATAGTTACCTTTTTCACTATCGATTGATAGTCGGCAATGTATTTAGTTGATGAGCAGGCCTGAATTAAAACAATAATAAATAGTAATATTGCAGTGCTTTTCAGTTTAATATTTATTGAGTTTTGGTATGCTTTCAAAATCACAGATTAGTTTTATAAAGTCGTTACATCAAAAAAAATACCGTAAAGAACATGGTTTATTTATTGTTGAAGGTATAAAATCCATAAAAGAATTTTTTCAGTCAAGCTACCAGATCCATACTATATTTTACAACAGCGAACATTACAATTTGTTACCCAAATTGCCTGCAAATATAAACTTATTTGAAGTAAAGAACGCCGAATTAGATAAGATTAGTACGCTGCAAACCCCACAAGGCTTTTTAGCGCTCGTTCATATCCCAAAAAACAGAGAATTAGCGTTAACAGCGTTAAAAAATCAGTTCACTTTGGTTTTAGATGGTGTTCAGGATCCAGGTAATATGGGTACCATTATCAGAACGGCAGATTGGTTTGGCTTTAAAAACATCATCTGCTCTGCTGATTGTGTAGAAGTATTCAATCCAAAAACCGTACAGGCCACAATGGGTTCTTTGGCGCGGGTAAATATTTACGAAGCAGATCTGCCAGCCTTGTTAGCGGAAAATACCATCCCTGTATTTGGGGCGCTGTTAGATGGCGAATCGATTTACAAAACGCAATGGGGAGCAGAAGGATTGGTGATTTTGGGCAATGAAGGAAAGGGAATATCAGCAGAAGTGATCAAAAAAATAAATAAACCGGTAACCATTCCGAGAATTGGGGAGGCCGAATCATTAAACGTAGCAGTAAGTGCGGCAATCTTTTGTGCTGAGTTAGTGCG
>NZ_JBFTQI010000322.1:0-6277 GCF_056398925.1 Pedobacter sp. 01T416_2 | reverse complement strand
ATTGATATCCTGCTCATCACACATGATCATTACGATCACCTTGATTATAATAGCATTTTAAAAATTGCACCACAAGTTAAAACGATTGTGAGTTCGTTGGGAGTTGGAGAACATTTAGAAAAATGGGGAATTAAAACTGATAAGATCAATGAATTGTGCTGGAACGAATCGCTCACATTATTTAGTAGCCTGAAGTTAACAGCCGTTCCGGCAAGGCATTTTACGGGGAGAAAGTTTAAAAGAAATCAAACGCTTTGGTCGGCTTTTGTATTGAAAACTGAGAACTACCAGCTATTCTTGGGTGGCGACTCTGGTTACGATACACACTTTGCTAAAATAGGCGAGGAGTTCGGTCCTTTCGATTTAGCCTTGCTCGAGTGCGGACAGTACAATGCTTATTGGCCATACATCCATATGTTTCCTGAAGAAACAGTGCAGGCAGCAATCGATTTAAAAGCAAAAGTTTTGATGCCGGTACATTGGGGCAAATTCAGCTTAGCCATGCACCCATGGAATGAGCCTATAAAAAGAGTGGTTTTAGCTGCAGCAACAAAGCAGCTTCCTTTGGTTACTCCAAAATTGGGTGAAACAATAATTTTAAATGAATATTTACCGACTGAAAACTGGTGGCTTGAAGAATAAAAACTAAACAATAATTGTACTATGGTGTTTAATTCTAAAATCAAATACAATTATGAAAACTGATCTTGTTGAAATTTTCCAGACCATTAGAGCTGGATTACAGCCATACGCCACCCGTGGATATACGGTGCACGAAAATTCGGAGAACGGCTATGATCTTTACAGTGAAAAAAACATTGAATTAAACGGTGAAAAAGTGACCGAACGATTTTTTACAGGTGTTTATATTAATGGGAATGCTGTAGAAGTTAAAATCAATACAGATGAATTTTCTACTACAAATCATAATTTAAGCGATTTTGGTAAAAACAAAGCGGGTTTTAAAATTTCAGCACTTGATGATTCTAAATTAAAAGAAGTTGAAACGCTGGTAGAAATTATCCATACTAACTTTAAAGAAAAAGAATGGATTTAACAATCTGATGGTTAAATTTGCAGTAGATAATTTTTCTAAAAACCTTCTACTGATTGAATAATTTAACTTCTGACGTTATCTGGCATCATCAATTAAGCTTAGCACTTGCTAATAACAAAATTGGGTGCCTTCTTTTTTTAGAACATGAATTTCGATTATTACGGACTGATCCTCAATTGATCATTCATCTGGTAAGTTTAAACAATAAATTTACTCCACAACACCTCATTGGGCTGCAGGAAAAGTATCGCCAGGAAGGCATTAAACTCATTCATCTTTGGGAAGATCTGTGGCAATCAAGACCAGATCAGGTTTTAGCGAGAATAAAATCTTTGCTGGGTAAAAATATCCGTATTCACGGTAGAAAAACCAAAGTATTCAAAATTACTAAACCCGTTGCCGATTCTTTTTTAATTGAAAATCACTTGCAGGGCTCAGTAAGCAGTCGTTATAAAATTGGTTTATTCGAAAAAGAAGCGCTTGTAGCGGTTGCTACTTTTTCGGCACTACGTAAAATGAACCATACCGAAAATTATAAATCAGCAGAATTGATCAGGTTTGCCGTTAAAGCTGGCTATTCTGTTACTGGAGGGCTTAGCAAGTTGATTGCTTTTTTCGCTGAAACGTATAAATCTAATGACCTCATGACTTATGCAGATCGTGACTGGTCGGCAGGAGAAGCCTATATTAAATTGGGTTTTAAGCAAACGGCAATTTTGGATCCGCAGACTTATGTTCTGGATAAAGATCTAAATCGTCAGCTAAAAAAGGATATTCAGGGTTTTACAACAGAAGTGTTTAATACAGGAAGTTTAAAGTTTATCCTCAAATTTTAATGGATCAGCATAATCTCATCATCATTTTAGGTGCAACGGCATCGGGCAAAACGAAACTTGCTGTAAGTGTTGCTGATGCGTTAAATGGCGAAATTATTAGTGCCGATAGCCGTCAGATATTTAAACGGATGGATATTGGTACTGGTAAAGATTTGCCAGAATATCATATTAACGGCAAAACAATTCCTCATCATTTAATCGATATTTTAGAACCTGGTGAACGTTATCATGTAGATGCCTTTAAAAACGATTTCTACAAGGCCTTTGAATCTATAACAGGAAAAGACAAAATTCCCATTCTCTGTGGCGGAACAGGAATGTATATCCACAGCCTTTTGCAAAACCAAACTTTTACCGCAATTCCCGTAAATCAACAATTACGAGATCAATTAAATTTATTATCGAAAGAAGCGTTGATTTCAAAATTACAAAGTGATAATAGCCAGAATATTGATCATGTTGACTTATCCTCAAAAAAGAGGTTGATCCGGGCATTAGAAATATCCCATTACCTCCAATACAATCAACTAGAAGTTGTCGATAGACCAGTGCTCAAACCCATTATTTTTGGATTGAAGAATGAAGTAGAAATAACCAGAGCTAAAATTCTAACAAGACTGAACGAAAGATTTGAAGCAGGCTTAATTGAAGAAGTAGCGCAATTGCTTAAAGAAGGTATTAGTAAAGAAATTCTGGTTTTTTATGGGTTGGAATATAAATTCATTGTGAATTACCTGGATGACTTATTCACATTTGATGAACTGAAACTAAAACTTGGCATCGCCATTTGCCAATATGCTAAACGGCAAAATACCTTTTTCAGGAAAATGGAAAAGGACAATGTTGAGGTTATTTGGTTCGATGCATCAGCACCTACAAACCTGTTACAACAGTTGGTAATTGAAAAAGTTTCACTTAATGAAAATTAACTTTTATTGGTCATCTTAATGTTGGTTTATGGCCTAAATAGTATTAAAAAAGCCATTCTGGCACAACCTTTGTATTCGTTGCAGCATATTAGTTTAACTCAAAAACAATATCTTAAAATGAAAACAATTACTAAAATCATTGCTACTTCAGCAGCTGTCGTGGCTTTATTCTTTACTACAAATGCTAATGCGCAATCTTCTCAAAAATTAGGAATAGGTATTTTTGGTGGTATACCAACAAGCGATGCATATAGCGTGGCGCTTGGTGCAGATTTACGTTATCAGTTTGATATCGATAAACAATTATCGATTCCTGTTACTGCTGGTTATACCCGTTTCTTAGGTAAAGAAATTGGCAATACTGGTGTAGATATTCCGGATTTTGGATACATTCCTGTAAAAGCTGGTGTTAAATATTTCTTTAATGAATCAGGTTCTGGTATTTATGGTTTAGCAGAGCTTGGTGCTGGTTTCGGTACAAACGAAGGTAGCGGAACATCATTTGTGTATTCACCAGCTCTGGGTTATGCATGGAGTAACGGTTTAGATTTAGGCGTAAAATACGAAGGCTTAGCTAGAGATGGTAGCAGTACTGGTTATGTTGGCCTACGTTTAGCATACGGATTTAGCCTGTAAGCTAAACACAAATAGCATTGAAAGCCTCCTTTTTAAGGRGGCTTTTTTTATTTCATAACATTCTGAAAAAAATGAAAATTTGAAAATCCACCTCAGGTATTTTAACGTATATAAACTAAACCCTTAATTAATAACCTAAAATATCTAAAATGAAAACAGTTACTAAACTTTTTGCAACGACATTAACGGCCCTTGCAATATTAACCACATCAAATCTAAAGGCACAAACTATGGGTTCTACTGAACGAATGACACCAGGAAGCGGTATGGCTTTTAAAATTGGCGTAGGCGTAAATGGTGGATTATTTCCAGATAAGTCTGAAATGGATTATGGTTATGGTGCAGATGTAAGACTTCAATATGATCTGAGTCCTTATGTGGCCCTTACCGCTTCAGGTGGTTATACCAGATTAAAATGGAAGGGAAGCCCGCTAAAATTCGAATTCATCCCTTTATTAGGTGGCGTTAGAGTGTTTCCGATCGAGAGAATGTATTTAAGTACTGAGCTAGGTTCAGGTTTGGCCATAAAAGATGGTGCTAACATGAACTTTATTTATACAGGCGGTCTAGGCTATGAGTGGAAAAATGGTTTAGATCTGGGTATCAAATACGAAGGTTATGTAAACAATAGCGCTTCTGATCTCTATTTCATGAAAACCGGTCAATTTAACCTGAGATTAGGATATAATTTCAAATTATAATTAGAACATCATTTAATTTAAAGTCCCGATGAAAATCGGGACTTTTTTATTTATTTACCATTTTAATTGCTATTTTGAGCCGAAAACCAAATACAATGAAAAGAATATTCGGATTAGTAATACTTACCGCTTTAATGGCCTGTAACCAGGCTGAAAAAAAATCTACAGAAACTAAAGATTCAACAAAAACAGATTCAGCATCGGTTAAAAATGAGGTTTCTATAAAAGACAGGCAGAAATCTGAAATCTTTAACCAATATGTAGATTTAAAAAATGCGTTGGTAAAATCAGATTCAGCAAACGCACAAAAATCTGCAGCGCTTTTACAAACGAGTTTGGCTGCTTATAAAGGTTGTGAGCCTACTGCAGCTGTTGCGGGCAAAATCGCGGCAAGCAATAATCTCGTTTCACAAAGAAAAGATTTCACGGTTTTAAGCGCTGATTTAATTGCATTATTAAAGAATGCGGAAATAGAAAAAGGCACAATTTATGTTCAGCATTGCCCAATGGCGAATAAAGGAGATGGAGGTGACTGGTTATCAACCGAAAAGGAAATTAAAAATCCTTATTACGGCAAAGAAATGCTGGAGTGTGGGAGAGTTGCCGAAGAAATCAAAGCAAAATAAGATTTCAGATCCTGTTTAATTAAGCACGATTGTTACGTCATTTTGACTAATTATTCATATTAATTTAACAGATTTGTTATGCATGTATATTAATTTTATATAATTTAGAAAGCTATAAACACAATACAATAATATGTCAGATATTGCAGAGATCAAAGTTGATGGTAAGACAGTAGAATTGCCAGTAATTACAGGAACAGAAGATGAAAAGGCCATTGATATTTCAAAATTAAGAGATCTAACAGGTTTTGTTACTTTAGATACTGGTTTTAAAAACACTGGTTCTACAAAGAGTAAAATCACTTTTTTAGATGGTGAAAAAGGCATTTTAAAATATAGAGGTTATTCGATTGAAGAGCTTGCCGCAAAATCGAGTTTTTTAGAGGTTATTTATCTGATCATTTATGGAGATCTGCCAACACAAAAACAACTTGAAGATCTACAGGCTGACATAAGCAAGCATACTTTGATCCATGAGGACATGAAGAAATTTTTTGATGGTTACCCATCAAGATCTCATCCAATGGGTCAATTAGGTTCCCTGATTTTCTCATTGTCTACATTCTATCCTGAGTGCTTAAAGCCAAATCAAACTGCAGAAGAACAAGATTTAACCATTATCAAACTTTTGGCTAAATTCCCAACCATTGTTTCTTTCGTTTATAAAAAATCATTAGGTCATCCGCTTATTTATCCTAAAAATAAATACGATTATGTTACCAATTTCCTTTGGATGACATTTGGACAACGTACAGAGGATTATGATGTAAATCCGATTGTGGTTAATGCGATGAATAAATTGCTTATTCTGCATGCAGATCACGAGCAAAACTGTTCAGCATCTACCGTTCGTATCGTAGGTTCATCTGATTGTAATTTATATGCTTCAATTGCTGCTGGTATTGCTGCACTTTGGGGCCCACTACATGGTGGTGCTAACCAAGCTGTGATCGATATGCTTGAGTTGATTAAAGCTGATGGAGGTGATACAGAGAAGTGGATTGCAAAAGCGAAAGACAAAAACGATCCATTCCGTATGATGGGCTTTGGGCACAGGGTTTACAAAAACTTCGATCCAAGAGCTAAAATCATTAAAAAAGCTTGTGATGATATTCTGGAAAATCTAGGTATTGATGATCCGATTTTAGAAATTGCTAAGAAATTAGAAGAAGCGGCTTTAACTGATCAATACTTCATAGACCGTAAGTTATATCCAAATGTAGATTTCTATTCAGGTATTATTTACCGCGCACTAGGCTTCCCATCTGAAATGTTTACCGTTCTATTTGCTTTAGGCCGTTTACCAGGATGGATTGCACAATGGAAAGAAATGCACGAAAACAAGGAACCGATAGGTCGTCCACGTCAGATTTATGTAGGTGAAACAGATAGAGAATTTGTTGAGCTTAAGGATAGAAAATAATTTCATTAAGCATAAAAAAACCACTCGATAATATCGGGTGGTTTTTTATTTGGGGTATTCCCTTAACAG
>NZ_JBFTQI010000321.1:0-6321 GCF_056398925.1 Pedobacter sp. 01T416_2 | reverse complement strand
ACCGTTTGCGTTTATTCAAAAAAAGCTCAAAAACAAAGCTATAAAACACTAAAATCAAATAGTTTAAAACAGCATTTAACAAAAATGATTGGTTAAACCTATATTAAGACTACTTACAACTACAAACTTTACAAAAGCTGTATTACCTATAAAATGATGCCTTTTTCCCTTGCAAAATATACCTGTATTGAGCAAACGTTTGCGCTGAGAATCTTAATTTTTTATCAATTGTTAGTCGTTAACTTCAATCATGGTTAGTGCAAAATATCCCTTGTTTTTTACTGCACTAATGTGTTTGGGTTGGCTTAGCGGCCGTGTGTGACAATTATAAATACCGACAGTTGAAAATGAGGCTGGGTTAAGCAAAAAACCATCTGCATTGCAGATTGGCAAAATGGATGCAACTTAATTATAAACAACCATATACTAACCAAAATGAAAAAAACAAGTTCACTTGCCACAGGCCTGCTCTTATTGCTAAGCTTGTATTCGTGTAAAAAAACAGAAACCCCAGCGGAAACAGAGACACCAAAAATTAAAAACGCCATTGCAGTTACCGAAAGTTTGGGCGGTTCGTCCCTAAACGTCGGTTTAGGTGGTAATGCCTATACCTCTGGCACAGGTGGCTTAATTAATGATACTGGTTTACATAACTGGACATCAGCCAGCACGATTACCAGCGTATGGTTCCGTTTAGGGCTTACCGGAAGTTTAACTGTAGCGGTAAAAGGCACCGTACCTTCAGGAAGCAGCAACATCAAGGTAACTATTAATGGTACCGTATTTAATAAAACCATTACCGGTACCACTGCTACCACAACTACCATTGGTACCGTAAATATTACAGCTGCGGGCTATGTACGGGTAGATATACAGGGCGTGAGTAAAACAGGTAGTTACTATGGCGACATTTCCGACCTGGTGATTAGCGGACCTGCAGTGGCTTCCAATGTGCAATATGCCAATACCGTATCCAGTTATTATTGGTCGAGAAGAGGCCCATCGTGCCATTTAAATTACACCGTACCATCGGGCACAGAATGGTTTTACAGTGAGCTGAATGTGCCCAGCGGACAAGACAGAATCGGTTCGTATTTCATGGCCGATGGTTTTAGCGGGGGGTACTTTGGCATGCAAGTTAACTCAGCTACAGAAAGAAGGGTTTTATTTTCGGTATGGGATCCATCAACCGGCAGCACTACTTTGGTAAGGAAGGGAACTGATATAACCTCTAATGGGTTCGGTGGCGAAGGCACAGGCGGACAATCTTATCTCTTATTTAACTGGGTAGCGGGTACTACCTATAAATTCTTATTGCAGGGCAAACCCGATGGTGCGGGCGGATCGGATTATACGGCCTGGTTTTATGCACCCGAAAATGGTACCTGGAAGATCATAGCACAATGGAAACGTCCAAATACAACGGCGTATTTAACAGGAATGTATTCGTTTATCGAGAACTTTAACCCAGACCAGGGCTACCTGCAAAGAAGTTGTAACTACGGCAATCAATGGTATAAAACCAGTAGTGGCAATTGGACAGAGGTTACCAATGCCAGTTTTAGCTACGATGCCACTGCATCAGCTGAGCAACGTATGGATTACCAGGGTGGCGTTACCGGTAATAGCTTTTATCTGAAAAACGGAGGTTTCTTTGCTACTTATACGACTTACGGGACGGTTTTTAACAGAACCGCTACCGGCACAGCCCCAACTGTTGATTTAACCACTTTACCATAAAAACAACCCTATCCCGGGAAATATAAAGTATTACCCGGGATAGGATTAGTTTGAAGTTGGCTGTGCGGAATCGATTAAAGTACATTGCTGATCGAAATAACTTGCTGCGACGCCTTTAAGTCCAGCCCCACAATAGCCAGTTAACTAATGATCGCGCTACTGTTTAATGTTTCTGAGTTTTTCGATCGAGCGGATATTTATGGCATTGCCTGTTTTATCGATCAGTTTTTCATCTTTAAAATCAGCAAGCATTCGGCTTACGGTTTCGCTGGCCGTACCTACCAATGCAGCCAGGTCATCACGAGAAATCCGGATGGTACAGCTATCTTCAACACCGTCTCCAAATTTAGCAGCCACTTGTAGCAACGCTTCTGCTACACGTTTCCGTACCGATGAATAGGCCAGTTGAAGCATTTGCTTTCCCTTATCGCGCACATTTCCAGACAATAAAGCAATAAAAGTTTTGGATACGGCCTGATGGTTGAGCAGGTACTCCATAAAATCGGCTTTGGGAATATGGATAATTTCTGATTCAATTAAGGTTGCTGCATTGTCTGTGTATACTTCGCCATTACACAAACTTTCATATCCAAAAAAATCGCCATCATGATACAAGCTCGACGAAAGCTCCCTGCCATCCTTAAAACGTTTGTAGGTTTTTACCTGGCCCTTAACTACATAATAAAGATGGGTCGGTTCATCCCCTTCCACATAAATAATCTGTTTGTTGGTAATTGGCCTTGATTTACCCTTTTTACGGAGCTCGTCCATCACCGCTTCGCTATTGCCCGACGCTGCATTAAAGCCAGCTGATTGTTGTTTCTTTTTAAACCTGCTTTCTATAGCCTTAAAAAGTTCTATATCATCAAACGGTTTGGTGAGGTAATCATCTGCACCCATTTCCATGCCTTTGCGCATGTCTGCCCGCTCGGTTTTTGCCGTAATGAAAATAAAAGGAATATTTGCTGTTTTCTGGTTTTTGTTCAGCAGGTACAAAACCCCATAACCATCCAGTTCTGGCATCATGATATCACAGAGGATCACATCAGGCAAATGATTCAAAGCCATTTCTACACCTAATTTACCATGTTTCGCGGTAAAAGTTTCATAACCTGCCAGATCCAGCACCTCAGCTGTACTTTCCCTTATGTCGTCATTATCTTCAATAATCAAAACTTTCTTGTTCATAGGAATGGTTATTAAAAGTAAATTATTTATTGAAGGTAAAGCTGAGCGTAAAAACCGTACCTGAATTTTGTTCGCTCTGGCAGGCTACGGTGCCATTCATCAAACCTACATATCTTTTTACAATGTTCAGGCCTAAACCTGTGCCGGGGATGTCGCCCGTATTGTGTGCCCTGAAAAATGGTTCGAACAGATTTTGCTGATCTACTTTTGGAATGCCGATTCCATTGTCTTTCACCTCCAAAATGAGTTCATCATCTTTTAAAATAGAATTGAACTGGATCAAAGTATCTGCGCCAGAGTATTTTATCGAATTGGAGATCAGATTAATGACGCAGTTTTTCAACAGGTTCGGATCGAGGTAAACTTCGGCGGTCGTACCTGTGTGTTCGTAAATAATATGCTGGTTCTCTTTGGTCATCATCTGCATTTCTTCAGCTATTTCTTCAGCAAAGCTGATGATATTGAAAGATTGTGCCGATGCTTCCACTTTTCCGGCCTCGAGTTTTTCGAGCGAGAGGAAATCGTTTAAAATTGTAGTAAGGTTATTGATCGAATTTTTGATTTTCAGCGTATGTTTTTCTACACTGGCAACATCATGCCTGGAGGTATATTTATCGATTAAAGAAGCCGATAATTGTATCGAACTGAGTGGTGTTCTAAACTCATGCGAGGCCATAGAAACAAACCTTGTTTTGAGCTGATTGAGTTCCTTCTCTTTCTGAAAAAGCGCCTGCATATTTTCTTTGGCCATTTCGAGTTCGGATACCAGCTTTACCAGATCGTGTGTGCGTTCCTTGATCTTGACCTCTAATTTTTCGGTGTAACTTCTGATCTGCTCTTCATTGGCCTTTTCTTTACTCAGATCGTGGATAAAACCGGTATAAATTTTACGGTCGCTAAATTTTATTTCGCTTACCCCCAGCCTGAAAGGAAAAACCGAGCCATCCTTACGTTTACCAGAAACTTCTCTCCCAGTTCCGATAATGTGTTTCTGCCCGGTATGTTCATATCTGGATAAGTAACCATCATGGCGCGAATGATCTGGTTCTGGCATTAACACCGATACGTTTTTCCCAACCAGTTCTGCTCTGCCATAACCAAAAAGCTCAAGTGCAGCCGGGTTTAAATGTTCTATAAGCCCCTTATCATCAATGGTAATAATCCCATCAATGGCATTTTCAATAATGGCATCTAAAAATCTCGATCTATCCATGTAATACATCAGTATATCCTTGTAAATATAGAAAAGTTATTTGCGATCTTTTTTCTCTTATTCAATAATCAATCCGTCCAGTTTGCCTTTCGACTTCGCCAGCTGTTCATATAATCCCTTTAATTCTCCAGATGCCTGATCTGCAACCTCGGCAAAAAGCTTTTTATAATAATTAATCCCTTCGGCCAGCTGGAGTTTGAATCCGTTTAACTGTTTTATTTTTTTATCGCTGAAATGCTGAAGCTGCTGTTTGATATCTTCCTGAAGATAATCGATATAAAGATTGAGTTCTTTGATGAATATATGTGGCCGTTCTACCTGCCTCAACAGGTTAATTTTCCCGTAAATATGACCAACCATTTCATCAAGTGAATACACATCAGAAAAATAGGCCAGGTTTGGCCCTGGGCAAATGGCTACTGCGGTGCTTTCTTTGGGTTTAGCCATGTTATATTTGAGATAGGTAGCGGCGCATAAGCCCTCACAAAGGCAAACTTTTTCGGTTACCAGATTAAACTGTTTTTGGTATTCATCAGCTGATAGGCCAGCAGTTTTAAGACTTTTGATTTTTAAGTGCTGATRTTCGCGGGATGCCGTACAGATGGCTTGCTCAGTAAATTCGGTATTGTTGCAAAGATATTTCTTGGTACATGGACTTCCCGGCCTGCCCTTTTCAATCCGCTCGGTACGCTGAAGTTCTATTGTACTGTTTTTAAAATTATTAAACTGAATACCCAGCGGAGAGGCTCCACTTAGATAAAAATCGCTTTCTGTTGAGCTGGCCAATTGCGCCAATGTTTCGGCATCTACATTCGTTACTTCGGGGACTAATAAAAAAGGACTTCCCCATCCTGTTGCATCGAGATTGTAATGTTGAAGGAGGAAATCGTGTTCTGCAGCCGTACCAATCCCACCCTGGACACTGATCCGCTGCTTGAGCTGTTTTTCTGTTGGGATTCCCTTTTGCGCCAAAGCAGATTGGTACATGTTAAAAAGCTCAGCAAGCATATCGTTTTTTTTGAGCTTAAATTCTTCCAAAATCGGCCCAAGTAAGTATCCTTCTGTTGCAAATGCATGGCCTCCACAATTTAAGCCCGACTCTATCCTGAATTCTGAAACCCATAAACCCTTTTTTGCCAAAAATTTAGCCTGGATCAGGGCCGATCTGAAGTCGCTAACCTTTAAGATGATTTTCTTTTTCAGCTTGCCATTTTCATCAGGGAAAAAGTCTTCAAAATTTTCCATATAGCTGTATAATTTCGGGTTCATGCCAGCAGAGAGTACAACAGAGGCGTTCAGCTTACTTTCCGCAAAACCACGGAGTGCAGCTAATGCATCCGTATTGGTATCACCAGAATATTCGCCATTTACATAATTCATTTTATCTACCTTGGCCATGATATTCACATCAATAGCCCCTACCCGCATTGAATTTTTTAAAAGCGCCTGGAAGGTCTGCTTGGTTTCACCTTCAGGATATTGCAACATCAGATCATAACCATGTTTTAATTTAGCAGTAACGGGCAGTAGCTCAAAATAACGGCAAATATCATTACCAGTGGCAAAATCCTGCTTTTTTAAGTTTTTAAAATCGTCGGTTATCGTGTCCGACAAAAAGTTGAGGTAGGCCGTAATGCGTTTACTCCGGCAATCGGTTTCACCTTTAGGAATCGCTTCGAAATGAATCTGGCGGTTTTTTGAATGATAAGCACGCATGCGCTCAATCAGTTCGTCATCAACAACAGATAGCACGGACGAAATACCGTACCTGGCAACTTTTAGTGGCGTATCAATAGAATAGCCTAGGCCTAATACAGGGATATGGAATGAATGTGGCATGGTGTTTTGTAATAAGGTTTGGCCTTTTATAACAAAAAGCCGATGATTTCGACAGCAAAACTATTATAGTTGAACTGATCTGGAGGTGATGCCTGTCAAAACGAAAAGTGAGTGAGGTCACTTTTTAACGTTATAATATGCCTTTGGGAAAGTTTGTGGTATATTATTTTGCTAAAACCGCTTATTCAACACTATCGTTTATCTCGAATCTACCTGTTTTAAGATGAAAGATAATTTTGAACACGATAATATCCTCATCATAAGTATCTTTTTTGCCAGTTCCATGCGATGGTTGCTCTGAAGGGGTATTGGTTAAAGGCATCATTCGGTGGATAATCCCC
>NZ_JBFTQI010000320.1:0-6328 GCF_056398925.1 Pedobacter sp. 01T416_2 | reverse complement strand
GAAAATAACGACATGTGCTTATTTTGTATGAAGTAAAAAGGGTAATAAATGTTTAGTTAATAAACATTCACTACCCTTATATATTGTGTTGAGAATATTAAAATTCTACTTTAGGTGCATCTTTTGCGGTAGCATCGGCCTCGAAATACCCTTTAGGTTTAAAGCCGAACATGCCAGCTGTTAAATTGGTTGGGAACGATCTGATTTTGCCATTATACTCTTGCACAGCGTCGTTAAAATCTTTACGGGCAACGGTAATCCTATTTTCGGTGCTTTCTAACTGCGCCGATAAATCACTGAATTGCTGTGTAGCCCTTAGTTCAGGGTAATTTTCGGTAATCGATAATAATTTACCCAAAGCCTGGCTCAATTGTCCCTGAGCAGCCTGGTATTTTTGGATGTTTTCTGGTGTCAGTTCATCAGCTTTAACCGTCATCTGTGTTGCTTTTGCACGTGCTTCGGTTACGGCAGTTAAAGTACCCTGTTCAAATTTGGCCGCTCCTTTTACAGTAGCTACCAGGTTCGGAATTAAATCTGCTCTTCTTTGATATTGGGTTTGCACAGTTCCCCATTTCGATTTAACGTTCTCATCAAGTTTAACCATGCTGTTATATCCGCATGAACTTAAAGTGCTCACTGCAATAACTGCAGCTAAAATTCCAAATATTAATCTTTTCATTTTTATGGTTTTTGTCTTTTTAATAGAATTGATTTATGGTCAATTTACGAATTAGATATCAAATTGCATGCCTTTGTTACAGTTTCGGTATTTATCTGACAGGTTGACAAGCCACTCATTGAATTTAATGAGATTAAATTGGTGTTTTTTTGTTTTATAGCGCAGTGCTTTTCGCTTTTTTTTTGCTGGTCCAGCTCCGATCGTGGCTAATTTACTGTGGTCGCGGCACGGAAAACCAACATAGGAGTTCAGAAATAACCTAATTAAACCCGATCGAACGGATCCCGACGTAAAGTCGGGAGGAGGTAGAGCTGGAAGAAAAAGACCTATGGATACTGCAATTGCTTTCTGAGTGTACAAATATTTTTTATATGGTTTCAACAGAATGGTAAATCACATTAATTATTCTTGATAGTTGCCTATCTTTGTACTGTTCGGGATAAAAACCTGACATGATATGCAAAAAGACATCGAAATTACGCTGCTCCCGCACGAGGTAGAGCAAACAGAGGTGATTAACCAGAAACTGGCTGAAGCGCTAAAATTACCTGGATCAAGAATTAAAGGCTATGAAATCCTGAAAAGATCGATAGATGCCCGTTYGAGAAAAGTATTATTCAGACTTCAGGTAAAGGTTTTTGTAGATGAGGAAGCCATTCCCGAAGTATACACCATTAACTATAAAAATGTAAGCGACGCAAAGCCTGTGATTATTATCGGGGCTGGTCCGGCCGGGTTATTTGCAGCTTTGCAGTGTATCGAGAATGGATTAAAGCCCATTATTATCGAACGTGGTAAAGATGTAAAACAGCGTAGGAGAGATTTGGCTGCCATAAACAAGCAGGGTTTGGTGAATACAGAATCTAATTATTGTTATGGTGAAGGTGGAGCCGGAACCTATTCGGATGGTAAACTGTATACCCGTTCCAATAAACGGGGCGATATTAATAAAGTGCTTCAGGTTTTTGTAAACCATGGGGCAGAAGCTGATATTGCTATCGATGCCCGTCCACATATAGGTACCAACAAACTTCCGCATATTATTACTTCCATAAAAGATACGATCCTGAATGCTGGGGGCGAGGTGATGTTCGATAGTCGTATGACTGATATTTTGATCGAATTCGGAAAAGTAAAAGGAATTGAGATAAATTTTGAAGAAAAGTTGTTAGCCGATGATATTATCTTGGCAACTGGTCATTCTGCAAGAGACGTGTACGAATTGTTGAACAGTAAAAATATCCTGATTGAGGCTAAACCATTTGCTTTAGGCGTACGGATTGAGCATCCTCAGGAAATTATTGATTCAGCCCAGTATCATTGCGATATTAGATCGGAGTTTTTACCTCCAGCGTACTACAGTTTGGTGGAGCAGGTTGGTGCCCGTGGGGTGTTTTCTTTTTGCATGTGCCCTGGAGGTATTATCGCACCTTGTTCTACGGGCGAAAATGAAATCGTGGTAAATGGCTGGTCGCCATCTAAACGGAATAACCCTTATGCCAATTCAGGAACGGTGGTACAGGTTACCTTAAACGATGTTCAGGGTTACGATCCGCTTAGAATGTTGCATTTCCAATCGGAGATTGAGAAAATGGCTTTTGAGGCCGGTGGTGGAAACCTGGTTGCTCCGGCCCAGCGCATGGTTGATTTTGTGAACAATAAATTATCGATCGATTTACCAAAGAACTCCTATCTTCCCGGTACCAAAAGTTCTATGCTCGACAATATTTTACCCGATTTCGTATCGGATAGCTTACGCGCGGCATTACCCTTGTTTGGGAAAAAGATTAAGGGATACTATACAAATGAAGCTATTTTGGTAGGGGTAGAGAGTAGAACATCATCACCGGTTAGAATTCCGAGAGATAAAGAGACTTACCAGCACCCTCAGGTAAAAGGTTTATATCCTTGCGCAGAAGGCGCAGGTTATGCCGGTGGAATTGTATCTGCAGCAATAGATGGTATTAACTGTGCAAATGCAATATTAAACGCATCTTAACAAACTTTATATTGCCCCAATTGTTGTTTGGGTATGTTTAATATCACGAATGAAATTAAAAAGGCATTTAATGGCGATGCCTGGCATGGTAACCATGTAATGCAAACCTTAAATAATGTTAATCCTGAAAGTGCGTTTAGCCATTTTGTGCCAGGGGCGCATTCTATTGCCGAAATCGCCCTGCATTTAACTGCTTGGACAGAAGAAGTTACCTCAAGATTGAGTGGGAAACCTGCTGCAGAACCCGCAATGGGCGATTGGCCAGTGCCCGAAAGTAGAACGCCTAAAGCCTGGGAGCGCATTATCTTTAATTTTAAAATTGCTAATGAAGAACTCATCCGCTTGTGCGAAAGCATAAAAAATAACCAATGGAATGATGAAGTAAAAAGTGAGCGGAACCCGGCGTTGGGAACAGGCGTAACCAATGCAGAGCTTTTAAGTGGTTTGGCACAGCACCATGCCTACCATTCTGGTCAGATCGCTTTACTTTCTAAATTTTAATGGCTTAATTAACCTGTAATCAATAAATCTTTGGAATCACCTTTATGAAGAAGACACTTATTATCGGCGCGTCGCCAAACCCATCCAGATATGCTTATAAAGCAGCCAATATGCTCAAGCGCTTCAATCACGAAATTGTTAACGTGGGCATAAAAAAAGGAGAGGTTGCAGGCATAGAAATTGAAAAACCGGATCAGATCCACACCGATATAGACACCATAACTTTATATATTGGCCCACCTCTACAGGCGCAATATCACGATTACATCCTGGCAACAAATCCCAAACGGGTAATTTTCAATCCAGGAACTGAAAATTATGAGCTGGAAAAATTATTGAATCAGCACAATATCGAACCAGTTGAAGCCTGTACTTTAGTATTGCTAAGCACAGGGCAGTATTAAAATCTATATACCACGCCCCAGTTTACGTAATCAGCCTGCGCAAAGTGCATATAGGTTTTGGCCTGTAAGCCAATGTGCGGCGTAATATTAAAAGTAGGTCCGAAGGTCCAATACCAGGTCGCTTTATCCATCAATCTATTGTAGTGGATGTATTTTCCAATCTGTGCTGCAACGGTTATGCGCCATAAGTTGATATCAGCACCAATACTGATTCCGGTACGCCATTTATCATACGAAGTGCCATAGTTCTGGAAGGTTGCTCCATAATTATCCGGGTCAAATACGGTAAAATAATAAACGGCATCAGCACCGGCCTTAAGCGACATCACATCATTCAGGTAAAAATTGTAACCTGCATATAACCCGCTTTTGAATAAACCTTTTGTTCTATCGCCAAATACCCCCCTTGCGCCTAAACCCGCACTAAGCTCAATTGAATTACGCTGTAAAGTGGTGTAGGTGCTTTTCCGCTCAGTAGTTAATGTTTTTGGGTTGTTTAGTTTAAGTCCGATGTAAACATTTCCGGTGTTCAAACCCCCATTGGGTACAGTAGCTCCACCATTCGATACGTGTAAAAAACCTAAACCTACTAATAGATCCGCATATTTACTCATTGGCAGCTCCATTCCTAAATCTGCTTTAATGGTTTCATTAATCGGGCTTCCCAAAAATCGGTTTTTGGTATTCTTAAAGTAATACTTGTTCGTGTAGCCCAAGCCAACGCCTGGCGTAAAATTAAATTTAGCTTTTCCGACTTTGAATAGCTGAAAATCCATCTGTGCCACTAAGCCATATACCTGCCCAAAAGCATTGGCCGAAGTATCCTTTGTACCTTTCAGCTTGCTCAGGTCCCTAAAAACAAATCCGATCCCGTAAGATCTGGCACCACCAAATCCTATCCATTTATCGCTGTTCTGGCTGATGTCTTTAAAATATGCCGCATCAAACCCCGTAATCTGATCCTGAAACAGATGTCCCTGATCATTATTTACATGTGTGCCAAATATGGGCTTAATAATAATCGAATGATTTTCGGGAGCAATTTGAGCCTTAGCAAATGCGCAGCCCGTAATAACGAAAATAAGAGAGAGTAGTTGTTTTTTCATTAGCTTTTACTAAAACGGTAAGCAAGACTATAAAAGGCATAACGGTAGCCAGTGGCACTATTTTTAACTTCGTTCGAAGTAAAGGTAGCCGTATAATTGGCTGTCCAACGCGCAATGGCGAAGGTTAAGCCCACCTGTGTGGTAAAAACAACAGGTTTGGGTTTAAAGGTGATCGGCCCTTTATCATTCAAAAATAATCCGCCCTGCAAACTCGAATCGAAAGCAATGGCATGTAACTGAGGACTAACGGAAAGGAAAAGTTCGTACTTGCGTTGCGCTTTGTTCGGATGGTTGTTGCTCACCAAGCTGTTAAAAGCCGATGAACCATCCATATCGTTAAATCTGCCCAGGCGTAACATTGCGCCGAGATTGGCTTTTGTAATCACATTACCAACTGCTGCTGAAGTTGTTCCTGTAATATCGAATATTTTATTGTTTGTGCTCATTAAAAGCTCGTTGTATTCTACACCTAGGTTTAATGTTGGTTCGCTGTTTAAACCGTATTCCCATCCTTCAATCTGATTTTGACCAACCAGCTTATGAAATGCTTTTTGAAACTCTTCACCCAAAGCATCTTTTCCCGTAAGTCCAATCTGCGCAGAAACCTTAAGCATCTGTTTATTTACGTAAAACCGACTATAATTTGCCTCGCCATAAAGGTATGCCGTAAAAGGGCGGTCGTGTAGGGCAGGGTTTGGCACAAAGCTGTAATATGGATTGTATATTTTTTGGCCAAGCTCAAATCCGATAATCTCTTTGCTTCTCCCTGCTTTTAAATTCTCTCCATTCAGGGCATGCCTATATTTAATAAAAGCACCATTTGTATAATAACGGTCGCTTGTAATATCAATGTAGGCATCATTCTCAGAGATAATGACAAGCTCGTTTTTATAATTTTGCGCATAACCGATTTCCGCTACGCCGATAAATAGCAGAGAAAGGTATAGTTTGAGCATCAACTTCATTTATATGGATGGTTTAATAAAGCCATAAAAGTATTAATTATTGTTCAAAAATTCGATACGATGCCTGCCAATTGCACACGAGTCTTCTGAAGTTTCAATAGGCATAGGCGTTGGAAAACGTCGAAAGTCTATTCAGGCCACACAAGTTATTCCTACATTATATAATATAAGATTGCTTTTGTTTTTAGGAAAGGCAGGTTCTGTGCTACTATATAGGTTTGTTCCCGCTATCCGCTTTATCCCGATGAAAACCTGTGAAACAAGCAAGCACACCAAAATATAACAYAAACCGGTGCTTAAATCGGGATGCCCGCTGCAATCGGGTTTATTCTGCAGGGTCTTCCGAAGTTTTAAACGGCCGGGCGCAGGTAAAACTCCGTAAGTCTGGGAAGCGCAGCCCGACTAAAACAGGAGTTCCCCTAAAAAGTTTTGCTGTCCTTAAAACTTTTTCCTGTTGAAAACCATGGAGTTACCTTGGATCTTCGGATAATCCTTAAAAAATCTTTGCGGTAGTGTTAATTTTTTCTACTTTTGCATCCCGCTTCGGAGGAAGGGTTTTGAATGAAAGGATGGCACAGGGATGATGAGAGCGGGATTTATTTTAAAATAAATGTTGCGGAAGAGGAAAAGATTGCTACCTTTGCAGCCCGTTCAGGAATGACGGAAAGCTGAAT